>NZ_JAAHBQ010000042.1 GCF_020144665.1 Oscillatoria salina IIICB1
GTCGCTGTAGTTGTAGCTTTAACTGCTCGTTCTCTGTTTTTAATCGCTCGTTTTCAGTCTTTAAGGTGTCTATTTCATTCTGTTTACCTCGTAGGTCATTCAACGCAGATTGTAAGCCTTCGAGTTTGCTTTCTTGACCTTGGTAACGGAGGTAAGTGCTTTGGTTCATTGCTACTGTGTGACCAAGACTGTTAGCGATTGCTAGGTGGTTTAAACCTGCTTGGTGCATTCTGATGTTGCAAGCATGGCGTAGTTTGTGAGAGGAGAAAGGAATTTTTTTCTTGGATATCCAAGTAGAATAGTTTGATGAGCAGTTGTACCCATTTACCTTGCAGAAACCTAATGGATTTTTATACTGTGGTAAAACTTCACTAAATGGTTGATTGATTAAGTCAAAAGTCTCGAACCAATCCTCACCTTTAGGCATAAATGGAAGCGCTAAACGTTTCCCGGTTTTACCTTTCTCAATTACTAGGATTTTCTCAGTGTTGTTAGGGTCGTTAATTGCAAGAACTACTTTGTTATTGCCCTGATATTTAATTGTCTCTTGTGAATCATTTTTTGAGTCATTATCAATAACGATAAATTCGCCATTTTTGATAATTACAGGATTATCCCAATTCATGATTGAGAAAGCTTCGTGAATCCGTAAGCCATAGATAGCAAGGATGCCATAGAGTCTTAAGGAACGTTTATTGCGTTCCTGGTCTGTTTTTGCCCGCGCATTAACTACCCATCTTTCGTTTAAACTTTCCCATGTTTCTCTTATCTCTTTGTCATCAGGTAGATGGTTTTTTTGCTCAGAACACTCTGTGCTATCCATCTCTTTTTCTACCCAAGTTGTGTATTTGTTAGGCAGTTCTAAAATTGACAAGTTTCGCTTAATTACTCTCAAGTGCCTTTTTTTTCTTTGCCCCCCTAGTGGGACATTAGATGCCCATTGAGCTAAACCTATCAAGGTAAATTCATCGTTGTTATTCTGCCAATCAGCAAAGCAATGGAAATGTTGATAATAAGAACAAGCTGGATTTTTAAGTTTCTTTTTACGTCCTTCCCAGTCACGGTTAATTACTTCCCAAGCGTCGTGAAAGGTTAGTTTCTGTTCTGTAGTTGCTGTGGTGGGGGGCTGTTGTTGTTTAGGTTTACGTCCGATTAACTCGTCTTTCCAGTCATCGGTGTATGTGCCACTGGTTAACGCTTGGGTAATCTTGGTGGCTACTGTCTCAGCTTCTACCAGATGGCGCGTGTTGATTGGTTGGCTAGCACCTCCCCAGTTATTCCGGACAGATTGGCGTTTAGCTTTACCGTTACTGCCTAGCAGGGTAGGGTGACTAAACTGAATCTCTAGGCTACCTTTCTTGATGCAGATAGCGGCTGTGCTACCATACTCACCCGCTTTTTTAATGCGCTCGTTAGCTTCGGTCACTAGGTGTGGAATGTTGTAACTACCGTCTTTCCAGGCTTCTGAGGGCTTAACTGTATCACTCATCTGTCACTCATCCTTTATGTGCTTTTTTATGTAACTTTGATGAGTAATAGTTTAACACAGACGCACCACATACCACTGTAGATATTCTCCTGCACCGACATCAAATTCGCAAGAAGTTTCCATGAGGTACTTAGCTTGTGCGTCAAGAGAGTCAAATTTGCGCAAATCTCGCGGTAGATCGTCTTGATATTGCTGTAAAATCCCTTTGAGTTTGGCTAGTAACTCTTCTGGAGTAAGAAATTGCTCTGGTTTGTCAGTTTCGAGAACGACATAACCGTCCTCCTGATACATAATTGAGTCTGGCATATAAATATAAAAAGCAGCGTAAGCGTTTAATCTATCTTCAAGTTTAATCCGAGAGTGCGACGCGATCGCTAATCCACCATTTTGCTATCGAAAATTTCATGAATCCTTTGCTCACTCTCAACTACGAACCAGCCTTAGAAAATTTAGGAGATGACTATTTTGATCGAGTACCAGCAGCTCAATTCCCTAACCATATTTTACGCTGGCGCAACGACCAGTTACTCTCCAAGCTCGGACTAAATCCCGAACAAGTTACCAACAACCATTTTATTGAAGCTTTTGGCAAATTTGAGGGGGTACGTCCCTTTTTAGCCTTAAGGTATCACGGCTATCAGTTTGGCGCTTATAATCCTTATTTAGGAGACGGTAGAGGCTTTGTTTACGGACAGGTACGAGGTACAGATGGCTATCTTTACGATTTCGGAACCAAAGGTTCTGGAATGACTCCCTACTCCCGCAGTGCTGATGGTAGACTAACTCTTAAAGGTGGCGTGCGCGAAATTTTGGCGGCCGAGGCTTTACATCAATTAGGAGTTAATACCTCTCGCTGTTTGAGTATGATTGAAACAGGCGAGGCTTTATGGCGTACTGACGAACCTTCTCCAACTCGTTCTTGTGTGATGGTACGCATGAGTCGTTCTCATATTCGCTTCGGTACTTTTGAGCGTCTCCACTACATTCAACGTCCAGATTTAATTCGTAAATTGTTAGACCACGTTATTAATTATTACTACCCTAATCTTACTTCATCTAAAGATAAATATGCGGAATTTTATGCTGAATTAGTGCAGCGAATAGCAGAATTAGCCGCGCAGTGGATGGCTGCGGGTTTTTGTCACGGGGTTTTGAATACGGATAATATGTCAATTACTGGGGAAAGTTTTGATTACGGTCCCTATGCTTTTATTCCTAGTTATAATCCTCAATTTACTGCGGCTTATTTTGATTATGGTGGCTTGTATTGTTATGAAAATCAGCCGTTAATTTGTAAGGTGAATTTAGAAAGATTACAAAAGCCTTTGGCTTTAGTGATGGCTAATTATGAATTGGAGGCTGGTTTAGCACAATTCGACGATTTTTATCAATCTAGTTATTATCAATTGATGTTACGCAAGTTAGGTTTGCCAGATTTACCAGTTTCTCAAGGTGAGGAGTTAGTTCAGCAAACTATTCAAGCGTTGAAAGATACTCAAGTTGGTTATCATCTCTTCTTTGCTGAATTAAGAGAATGGTTTAGTCCGAATTGGCGAAATGATAGTTCAATTATTTGGGAAAATGCTTCGTTTTCGCTTTCTGGTTGGCAAGATTGGATTGAATTGTACCATAAAAGTTTGAATATTTTACCTGCTGAAAAAATGGATAAAGTTAGCGATCGCTTGAGGTTTGCTAATCCGAAAACTGCTTTACTTAGACCAGTAATTGAGTCGATTTGGGAACCAATTACTCTGGAAGATAATTGGGAACCTTTTTATGATTTGGTAGAACAGTTGCAAAAGAAAATTTAAGGGGGACTGGGGACTGGAAATTAATAACTTGTAATCTTATTTTCCTAAATAAATGCTACAGATACGGACTCTGTAGAGACTAAAATGCAACGTCTCTACACAATTTCATGTAGCGTAGCCAAATCAAATTGGGATAACTAGCAATTGATAGTTGATAACTATTTTATGCGGCTACGTGGTAACTGAGATAAAATGCAGAAAAAAGTCTAGAAATGTTATCTAGAGAAATTGTCCAAAATGCCTTTATGAGTTATACCATTTCCATAAATGAATGCTACAGATACAGACCCTGTAAAGACTAAAATGCAGCGTCTCTACCCAATTTTATGTAGCACAGTCAAAGCAAATTGGTATTAATAATTGGTAGACAAGATTTGTGTGTTTCAGATAACAACTGGAGAATGAGTTAAAGCAGATAAATCTAACTTTGTGAGATGTTGATAAGCGTCGTCAATAATACCTTTACCACGGAGAAAACCAGTATTAGCACCAGGACAGATGTATTGGAGAGTTTCCGGAGAAAAACGCGATCGCAATTTCTCTATACTACGCACCTGACGCAACCAATGAAAAGTCTTAGCAGTACGCAAAGGGACGATTTCTCCTTTTTGGTTGGGTAGCAGATGTCGTCCAGTAAACAAAACGCCACCCTCAGCTTGATAATATAGACAAGCAGAACCAGGAGAGTAACCAGGAGTCCAAATCGCTACATATTTGTCAGCCAAATTTACCTCTCGTTCAAAAGAATTTACATTGACTTCTGGCAATAAATATGCTTCTTGTTCTTGAATAATCACCTCACAGCCCGTCGCTGCTTGAATTGACGCAACTTTACCAATACCACCTCGATGAGTCAAAAACAGCCATTTAACGCCTCCATGCTGATTGAGAAACTGATGATTGACCTCATGCCAAGCCGGACAATCAAGCAGAATGTTACCGTCATTTTCTACAATAAAATAAGAGGTTGCACCTAGAGTATCTCGATTGGGAGGAAAAGCAAAAATTCCTGACCTGAGCAAACGAGGTAATTTAGGAGTAGTAGTAGAATGATTAGTCCCCAGATGGCTTTGAGGAGGATTTGACTCGAAGGGTTGCATCTTAATCTTATTACTCGCTATGAATGTAAATTTGGGGCAGCGATCTAAATTAACGATCGCAGTGTAAATTAAATACTTTCTCGATCTATTGTAAAAGTGGAACAGAATGTAAATTCTGTGGTTCTAAAGAGGCTTCTCGATCGCAAATCGGCTGTTAAATATGTTGGAATTTTTACTCCTCATTGTACTGAGTGTTATTACATACATTATTGTGAAACGCAGTGTCGCTGGCATAACTCGGACACCAATCTGGTTATTATGGCTAGTGATGATGACTCCGGCGTTTGTCTGGACTGCTTGGATCGCGTATTTTGGTAAAGAGCGACCAATTCCACCTTTGTTGGCGATCGCGCCATTTGTGCTTTGTCCTTTAGTATACTGGTGGCTGATTGGGATCGGTAGGCGCAATGCACCGAAAACACCAGCTAAGCCAGATATTTCCACAGGAGATCCAGAAAAAGCGCCTTTAGCAGCTTCTTCAGAAGATTCCTCGAAAGTTCGTCCAATTACAACTAATGAAGAAAAGCTGTTACGCAATTGTTTCCCTTGGGGTATATATTATCTGCAAAATCTCGATTATCGTCCCCAAGCGATTCTTTGTCGGGGAAAACTGCGTTCAAATCCAGAAGTAGCTTATAAAACGATTAAAGAAAATATTACCGAAAAATTTGGCGATCGCTTCCTGCTTATTTTCCAAGAAGGTTTCAAAGGTCAGCCTTTCTTTGCATTAGTTCCCAATCCGCGATCGCAATCCCAAGATAAACTAAAGCCAGAAGAAAAACTTACACGCCCAAGTCTAGCCCTAGCACTGTTGTTTATAACTCTTTTTACCACAACAACGATTGGAGCGGAAATAGCCGGCGTTTCTCTTGAAGCATTACAACAAGACCCTAGTTTACTGTTACAGGGACTTCCTTATTCCTTATCAATCGTCGGAATTTTAGGCATACACGAATTCGGTCACTATCTAACAGCCAAATATTACCAAATTCGCACAACCTTGCCTTATTTTATCCCCATACCCTTTTTCCTCGGTACATTTGGGGCTTTTATTCAAATGCGATCGCCTGTTCCTAATCGTAAAGCTTTATTTGACGTTTCCCTCGCAGGTCCTTTAGCAGGTTTTATCGCTTCCGTACCAATTTTACTTTGGGGATTGTCTCTCTCGGAAATTGTTCCTCTCACCGACGAATCTGGTTTACTGAACATCGAATCAATCGATCCTCGTTACTCATTTTTACTCGCAGTTTTGAGTAAAATCGCCTTGGGAACCCAATTCACTCCTCAAGCAGCAATTGACCTTCATCCGATCGCCTTTGCCGGTTATGTCGGTATAGTAGTGACAGCCTTGAATTTAATGCCTGTAGGACAACTAGACGGCGGTCATATCGTTCATGCTATGTTTGGACAACGTACCGCGATCGGTATTGCTCAAGTGGCAAGGTTATTAATGTTAGGTTTGGCATTAGTTCAGTCAGATTTCTTACTTTGGGCGATTATCCTCTGGTTAATGCCGATCGCTGACGAACCTGCACTCAATGATGTCACAGAATTAGACAACAAGCGCGATTTTATCGGTTTACTGGCGCTAACTTTGTTAGTTATTATTCTCTTACCCGTACCCGCTACTATTTCTCAGTGGTTGAATTTTTAGGGGCTGGGGACTGGGGGCTGGGGATTGGGGACTGGGGACTGGGAACTGGGAACTGGGGACTGGGAACTGGGAACTGGGGAGAGGGGGGAGACAAGGAGGAGGGGGAAGACCGGGGAGAGGGGAGGATAAACTGATAACTGGCAACTGCTAACTGCTAACTGATAACTGTTCACTGCTAACTGTTCACTGAAATCCCCAATCCCCAATCCCTAATCCCCAATCCCTAATTCCCAACACTCCCAATACCCCCAACACTCCCAATTCCTCCAAAACACCCAATTCCCCCAATCCCCAATCCCTAATCCCCAATCCCTAATCCCCTATATGACTAATAACAAACAGAAAATTCATGTAATTGGCGGTGGTTTAGCTGGAACCGAAGCCACATGGCAAATTGCCCAAGCAGGAATACCTGTAGTTTTGCACGAAATGCGACCCGTGCGACTTTCTCCTGCTCATCATACGGGAGAATTAGCCGAGTTAGTGTGTAGTAATTCTTTTGGGGCGAAAAATAGCGATCGCGCGGCTGGTTTACTCCACGAAGAGTTACGTCGTTTGGGTTCGATTATTATCGCTACTGCTGACAAACACTCAGTTCCCGCAGGTGGCGCTTTAGCGGTAGATCGGGCTGTTTTTAGTCAAAATTTAACGGAAACTCTCGCTAACCATCCCTTAATTGAATTACGCCGCGAGGAAATAACCGAAATCCCCACTGATGGTGTGGTTGTCTTAACTACTGGACCTTTGACTAGCCCCGAATTAGCTGAAAATTTGCGACGCTTGACGGGTATGGAATATTTCAGCTTTTTCGACGCGGCTAGCCCGATAATTACTGGTGAGTCAATTAATCGAGATCTTGCTTTTCTCGCTTCCCGCTATGACAAAGGCGAAGCTGCTTATCTCAACTGTCCGATGAATAAGGAACAGTATCTTCGTTTTTGGCGAGAATTATGCGCCGCCGAACAAGCCCCTGTGAAAGATTTTGAACGAGAAAATGCGAAATTTTTTGAAGGTTGTCTTCCTATCGAAGAATTGGCGCAGCGAGGCGAAGATACCATGCGCTATGGACCTTTGAAACCTGTGGGATTGTTTGACCCTCGCCAGCCGGAAAATGAGCGAGATCGCCCTTATGCAGTAGTTCAGTTACGCCAAGAAGATCAAGCTGGTCAATTGTGGAATATGGTCGGTTTTCAAACGAATTTGCGCTGGGGCGAACAAAAGCGAGTTTTTCGCTTAATTCCTGGTTTAGAATCAGCCGAGTTTGTCCGTATGGGCGTGATGCACCGCAATACATTTATTAATTCACCCCAGTTACTTCATCCCACGCTGCAATTTAAAAATCGCAGCACATTATTAGCCGCAGGTCAACTCATTGGTACAGAAGGTTACACAGCCGCAACCGCCGGAGGTTGGCTAGCGGGGACAAATGCAGCACGTATTGTGTTAGGATTATCAACTATCGCAGTTCCACCAACAACCATGATGGGAGCATTATTGGAATTTATTAGTTCGGCAGAGCCAAAACATTTTCAACCAATGCCACCCAATTTTGGTATAATTCCGGAATTGCCAGTTCGGATCGGGAAGAAAAGAGAAAGATACAGGAAATACAGCGAGCGATCGCTAAGCGATTTAGATAATTGGCAAGCTCAACTAAATGATTTATCTTTAGTTTTAACCAATTAACCTCGCTAGGCGTTATCTATTCCCAACTCCTACTAACTCTTTTTCCTGAGTAACTGTAGCTAAACTACTACTAAGGCGTTCCAACCTTTGCTTCTGCTTTTGAGCAGCAACGATTGAAGCTAAATCTGGCATTTCCTGCCAACAGTGAGAGCAAAACCAGTAAGGACCGCTTTTGCGAACGTAGTGAAGTAACTGCCCGGAGCAACAAGGACATTTATGCATAATCCGTTTTCAACCTGAGAATTTTAAAATCGTTTTTGTCTATACTTTAAATTTAAAGAAAAATCCTTCATCCTGCCTTTAATTTTCCACAAGAATTATGAAGTTTTTGTGAAGTAAAGGCTTAGATCTATTTGCCATAAATCTCAATATTTTGGGAAAAACAAGTGAATATAACTCTTTACCACGATCTTGTCCAAAAGGCAAGGGCTTTAAGTTATGTTAAAATAGAAAGAGGTTTCTCGATTTCACCCTCTCAACAAAGCTGATGAAAGCAAAAAGCAGCAAGTTAGGAGCGGAGATGCTATCCTAGATGGAGACGAGGGCGCGTAGCTCAGGGGATAGAGCACCAGATTCCGGTTCTGGGTGTCGGGGGTTCAAATCCCTCCGCGCTCGTCACGCAGACAAATTAATCAGATCCGTTGACGACAAAAATTGCTCGACGGAGTTTTTTTTAGCTTTTCTGCAAACAGCCAAGCCAGATTATCGTAAATAATTAGGTGGTTCGAGGACGGTAACATCAACTAAGGGCGTAGCATTGTATTCCTGAAGTAAATTAGTTTGGATAACTTGGGTGAGGGTTTGGCGTATTTCTTGAGAACTTGCTGAGATCCCTTCTTGAGGTTGAACGTAAATTGTAACTAATAAAGTATTTTGACCGGGAATATTGGAGCGAGTGAAACGCACATTCGCTTCGACTAAATTAACCAAATCACTACGATTAACTATTTGTTGAACATCAGCATTTGCACGTTGAGCGCGACTGGAACGTTGTAAGTTAGGAGAATTAGAAATTTGCCAAGTAAGTAAACCTCCAAGTGCGACAATTGTTACCCCAAGCGCAACCGGAAAAAGCCATTTTTTGCCGCGATCGTATCTAGCACCGATCGCCGTAACTCCAAACAGACGAAAAACGATCGCCGCCGACAAATTAATTCCCACCAATTGCAAAATTAAGAGAAATACACCGCTAATTACCATATCCCAACGAGTTATGGCGATCGCCATTCCGACAATTCCGGCTGGTGGTGCGAGGGAAGCAGCGACTAACATCCCCGTGGCTGCACCAGAGACAAGACTACTTCTTTCTGACTGCACCAATTGCAAACCCCCGGCTGCACCTGCGGCTAAAGGTAGTAAGACAGTGACAGCAGAAATTTGACTGTTATCAACCATTAAACTGGTAGCGATTTGTTGTTGGAAAATCAAGCTGAGAAGTAAAGTTACCGCGATCGTGACAGCTAAAGCTGCAAAATAACGCACTAAACTACGCCAGAGAAGCATTTTGTCACCTCTAGCACTAGCGATCGCCACATTCATCGCAGGTCCGGCGAAGGGTGCAATTAACATTGCTGCCACTAATAAAAAGCTACTATTGGTAAATAAGCCAATCCAGACGACAATACCAGCCACTACCGCATAACCTAAAAAGCCTTTCCAGGAACCAACACTTTGCAATCCCGCTAAAAAGATTTCAATCGGACTGCGTACCTGGACATCAGTAACCCGATCTGGTGCTTCCGAAGGAGGAGGTTGCAAAGCGATCGCTCCTTGAGGAAAAAAGCTAACGTGCAAGTCGCGAATAGGCTCTAATTTCCTCAGTAAATGCTCGACTTGACGGTTAGAAACCCGCACAATTACTACATCTACCTCTCCAGAGGAATCAGTTCCAGTAAGTTGTACTAAGTTAACTCCCCGATGCTCTTTTGCAACTTTAAGAACTTCTTTTCCGTATCCCTGTGGTGTTTGAATCCATAACTGGCGCACCGTTCACCTCGCATCCAAAATGTTTCTTCTTTGTGAATGTATCTTGGAGCAGATTGAAACGAAACTACTATTCGATAGAGTTATTTTTAATTAAAAAAATATTTTCTCAAGATTTTTCAACTACCTTAAACCGTGAGCGAATCAATCTCAGCGCAAATCAATCTTGCTTTAGCAGTTTTTGGCGGATTGGTAGTAATTTATGCTTTATTTTCTCGCTTTTTCAAAGAAAGGCTACTCATCTCTGACCCAATTTTGGCGGTATTAGTGGGAATATTGTTGAGTCCTTTGGTGCTAAATTGGTTTGCTCCGAGTAATTGGGGGAATCAGGAGATAATTTTGCTCGAAGCTGCGAGAGTGGCGATCGCAATTCAATTGATGTCTACTGCACTAAGATTACCTAGTGGTTATCCTTTCCGTCATTGGCGTGGATTAGGAGTGCTACTAGGTTTAATTATGCCGCTTATGTGGCTGTGTAGTAGCTTATTGGCTTATTTAATTCTCGATTTATCTGTTTGGGAAGCTTTGTTACTCGGAGCAGTTATTACTCCGACAGACCCAGTTTTAGCCGCTACGATTGTAACTGGTGCTTTTGCTGAACAAAATCTCGCTAAACAAATTCGCCATTTACTCTCGGCTGAGTCTGGTGCAAATGATGGTTTGGGTTATCCTTTTGTTTTGTTACCAATTTTGATGCTTAATCGTCCCCAAGGTGAAGCAATTTCTCACTGGTTGCTTGAGGTTTGGCTTTGGGAAGTGGGGGCTGCTATTGTTATGGGTGGTTTGCTTGGTTACTTGGCTGGTGTTTGCTTAGTCTGGGCGCAAGAGAAGGAAATTATTGATAAACAATCTTTTTTTACTTATACTTTGGCTCTTTCTGTCGGTGTGCTTGGGATAGTTAAATTACTTGGCAGTGATGGAATTTTAGCAGTTTTTGTTGCGGGAATTGCTTTTGATTTAAAGGTGGAATCGAGAGATAGAATTGAGGAAGAAAAAGTCCAAGATTCTTTGGATTTGTTGTTGACCACTTCAATTTTTGTTTTATTCGCTTTAGCGTTACCTTGGCAAGAATGGTTAGATTTGGGCTGGAAAGGTTTACTGCTAGCTGTGGCTGTTTTGTTATTACGTCGCTTACCTGGAATGCTGTTACTGTATTCTCTGATGGGGTTAAGACGCCGCGCTGATGCTTTGTTTATGGGTTGGTTTGGTCCGATTGGGGTAGCAGCAATTTTTTATGCTAATTTGGCTGTACGGGATACAGGAATCGAGGAAATTTGGCCGATCGCCAGTTTAATTATTTTTACTTCTGTTTTCGCTCACGGAATTACGGCTGTTCCTTTCACAAAGCTACACCATCAACCCAAATCAGATAATTAATTACTAATGGATTTTTTTGCTCACACAATAACTCATACACTTATTGGACTTGTTGCTTTAACTATTATCGGATTTCTACAATCTTTTCATAGTAATTGGATGATCCTTGCACAGCACTATAAGACAAACCTACCAATACCAAAAGATACTATGCTAACATGGCAAACTATCACTATAAACTCCTTTACTTATCAACGTAGCTTAAGGATTAGTTCCTCACAAGAAGGACTTTATCTTTCTATGACCTTATATATGTTTATTCTTAGACCTTCCCATCCCACCCTATTCATTCCTTGGAGTGCAATTACTAAAGCTCATCCCTATAAAATTCTGGTTGAAGAATACAAGCTATACGTTGATATCCCCAACAGACTCAATGCTCCAATCGTTTTATCAATTCCTAGAGACAGTTTGAAATCAGCCGAAAAAATTCTAGCTCAAAAATGGTCATATACTTTTAATTTATGCCACCGTGACTGCTGAGAAAACCTACTATTTCTTGGTTCTCAGATTGCAACGCTAGGGATAGCGGAGTTGTACCATTCAAAAGTCTAGAGTTGACCTGTGCCTCATTTTCTATTAAAGTTGAGATTATTTCTAAGTTGTTATTTATTACGGCGATGTGTAAAGAAGTGAAACCATTAATGTCTTGACAGTTAACTTCGGCTCCATAGTTTATTAGCGTTTTAACTACTTCTAAATGGTTACTGAGTACGGCACGGTGTAAGGCAGTAAAGCTATCTTCACAAAGAGCATTTATGTTTACCCCCCTTTTTGCTAGTATGTCTACCAGTTCTTGATGTCCCTTATCGGAAGCAATATGTAGTATTCTGTAACCAATTTTTCCTTTTAGCTTAGTATCTTTTAATTGATTAATGTGTTTGGCAACCCGCTCTATCTCTCCGATTTCTGCAAATTTGAAAATTCTTTCTTGGAAAGACCATAAGGGAAATAAAATAAGAGCAGGTGTGAGAATGAATACCTGAACGGGAAAATTATCATTAATTTTTATCAGTAGTAAAGCTAGTAAGAAAATAATTGTTAACGTGAGATAAAATAATGGACTTTTAAAGAAATTAAATTTGTGAGACATGATTAAAAATAAATTGCTAGTAATTGTTGGTAATTCTATAATTATTAGATAAAGAATAGATTAGTAGTCCACTAAGTTAATTCTGACAAGGACTAAATATAGGGTTCGTGTCACTAGGGGCAGCGAGAAGGCGTATTGCTAGAGAAACTGCTATGAGGTGCCAACGCGCTAAAACTCTTGCGTAGCGGCAATTTTTTAGGCTAATCTGGCTGTACGGGATACAGGAATCGAGGAAATTTGGGCGATCGCCAGTTTAATTGTTTTTACTTCGATTTTCGCTCATGGAATTACGGCGGTTCCTTTTACGAAGCTACACCATCAACCCAAATCAGATAATTAATTAATTTCTACCATTTTTAAGGCTTTCTCGACGTTTTCACGCACGTCAGCCGCCGAAATATGTAAGGCTTTGCGTTCGCTGTCGCTAATTGGCAACTCTAACACGCTTTCGATACCTTTACTTCCTAAGCGACAGGGAACACCAATAAAAAGGTCATCTAAACCATATTCGCCTTGAACATAAGCTGCGGCTGGTAATAGACGCGAGAGATCGTGTAAAATAGCTTCAACCATCTGGCAAACAGAAGAGGCGGGAGCGTAATAAGCCCCACCTGTTTTAAATAATTTCACAAGTTCCGCTCCACCGTGGCGGGTTCGCTCTACCAAACGCTCAATCGTGCTACCATCTAATAATTCCGCGATGGGAATGCCGCGAACTGTACAATATTTCGGTAAAGGAACCATCAAATCCCCATGTCCTCCTAAAACCATCGCACTGACATCAGCGATCGCTACTTTCATTTCCATTGCAATGAAGGTTTGCAGTCGGGCTGAGTCGAGAACACCTGCCATCCCCATTACCCTCTCTGCTGGTATTTTCAAGGCTTGCCAAACTAAATATGTCATGACATCCAGAGGATTTGTCACGACGATAAACACGGCGTTGGGTGAGTAAGCAATTGCTTTTTGGGCTGCTTCAACGACAATTTTCGCATTTGTGGCGATTAAGTCATCCCGACTCATCCCTGGTTTGCGTGGTATTCCGGCAGTAATGACGACAAGATCTGAATTAGCTGTATCAGTGTAGTCATTAGTTCCCGCGATCGCGCGATCGTGTCTTTCTAATCCTTGGGCTTGGCTTAAGTCAAGGGCGATTCCTTGGGGTAAACCACCGATCACATCTAGTAACACTACGTCTGCGAGGTTTTTTTCAATAATTCGCTGGGCGAGGGTGCTACCAACTTTACCAGCGCCGATAATGGAAACTAGGGGTGAACTCATTTTAGTTAAATCTGGTATTTGGGAACCACAGATGGACACAGATAAACACAGATATGGGGTTTTAGTCGGCTAGTTCGAGTTGATCGACGTGAAACCAGATTGGCGGTGTAGGGACGTAAAATTTCACTTGGGCATAGTCGTCGTTCATGTCTACAACTTCGCCTTTAGTTTCAAATATATAAGGTGGAAAGCGGCGATCGCTAGCTGTTGCTTCGACGCTATTGTCTAGTTTTTCTTGCACGACTCTAACTAATGCTTTGTTTTTGATTTTGCCTGCCATGTTTTTTGCTCGAGAATTCTTAATATATTTTAAGGCGATTTGGTAGTTGGGGATTAGGGATTGGGGATTTCAGTGAACAGTTAGCAGTGAACAGTTATCAGTTAGCAGTTAGCAGTTACCAGTTAGAAGTTTATCCTCCCCTCTCCCTGGTCTTCCCCCTCCTCCTTGTCTCCCCCCTCTCCCCCCTCTCCCCAGTTCCCAGTTCCCTCTCCCCAGTCCCCTCTCCCCCCTCTCCCCAGTCCCCAGTCCCCAGTTCCCAGTTCCCTCTCCCCAGTCCCCAGTCCCCAGTCCCCAATCACCAGTCACCAGTCACCAATTGACATTCTGGACAAAAGTGAGACGATCGCCCTGCTAATTTTACCTTGGCGATCGCTGTACCGCAATTGCGACAAGGTTCGCCTGTGCGTCCATAAACCCAGGCTACGCCCAGATAGTTTCCGTTGACTCCCATCAAATTCAGAAAACTACTAAAGGTTGTGCCGCCTTTGTCAATACCTGTTTGCAAAACTTTAATTATTGCTTGATGTAAGCGTTCAATTTGTAAATGAGTCAAATTACAACCCAGGGTTTGTGGATGTATCCCACTCAAAAATAAAGCTTCATCAGCGTAAATATTACCAATACCTGCGGCGATCGCTTGATCTAAAAGTAAAGTTTTGATATTGCGTCGCGATTTGTGCAACTTTTGTGCTAAGTATTCTGGTGAAAACTCAGAGGAAAAAGGTTCCGCTCCAAGTTTCAGTAAACCTGTAATAATTTTTTCTGGTGGTAGATCGGGCGGAACATACCAAAATTTACCAAAAGTGCGGGTATCGACAAAACGTAATTCTTGGTTTTCCTCAAAAAACAATCTTACTCGCGTATGCTTTGGCAACGTCGATTTGCGCTCTACCCATAATAACTGACCGCTCATCCGTAAATGAACGCCCAAAACTCCTGCAAATTCTCCTTCAGGGCTTGACAAATTTGCCAAAAGGTACTTACCCCGTCGTTGCCAGCGATCGATTTGCTTACCTTTAACTCCCCGCCAAAATTCGCTCGCAGAAAGAGGGTAAGCAAGCGTGCGTTGAAGCAACACTTCCCCACCCCTAATTTCCTGATTCAGGGTCAATTTATTTAGACCCCGACAAACTGTTTCTACCTCTGGAAGTTCAGGCAAAATTAACGTGCTTCCGTACCTTGGTTAGGATCGCCCTCTTTATCTGCGCTACCGCCACCAGGTTCTTCTGCTGAAGCGTCCTTAGTGGGGGCATTTTCACCACTACTGGTTGTACGACCGCCGGGATCCATTTTAGTCTGCTTACCGCCCGAAGCTGTTGGCGTTGATTTCCCTTTCTTGGGTGCGCCGCCGCCAATTTCTTCGAGTTCGTGTAAAGCGAAGTTATTGGTGTTTACTCCGGCGTAGTTAACTTTATCAAAACGAACGATGACTGGATAGATAATGCCGCTTTTGTCCACAGTAGCTACTGTGCCGACATCTTGATACCAGTAGGATTCTTTACGGAGTATTCTAACTTTTGATTTTCTTTCTATTGCCATCGCGATTCCTCGTTTAGCTTTAATCACAGCGTACTATCTGGGAGCCACTCACTGTTAATTTTTGATTTTAAGTTTTGTTGCAACTAATGCCAGCGTACCTGGACGAAATAGGCGGGATGTCCCCAAAAATCGTAAGTTTCGTAGATATCTTCCACTGCTAAATTGAAAGGGATTGAGGTAGTTAGGTACTTTTGGGCGAGGGTTCCCAAATCGGGTGCTAGTTGAGAAACTGTAGTTGTTGCCACTCCCAAACCGATCAGTTGTTCTAGGGGTTCTCTGGGGGATAATAGTACGTTAGTACCGAATATCGCGGCAGTTAAGGCGATCGCTACTGATAAATTTGTTCCGCATCTCGGATGCAAAGCTAAATCCCATTCACCCGCACGTAAGCGATTTAAAGCTGTCATCACTGCACGCCTTAAATGAGCTGGGTTGACTTGTCCGTACAAATAAAATCCAGCTTCGGTAGAAAGCCCTCCTAAACTTTCGTCATCGATCGCGGTGGAAGACTTACTACCAGCAGAGCTAAAATTACTCTGGGCTGTTTCACTAAGTACCCAAACAGTAGCGTGTTCCAAGGCGTGAACCTGACGCAGAAGGAGAATTTCTTTTAGTCCAGGAACAAAGTTAAATTTGGCGAGTAGATCGCTGTCTTGATTGGGTTGGGGAGTTGGTTCCCGAAACTCCCAGAAATTGCTAGAAATAGAAGCAGCATTATTCATAAATTTTCTCAATATTCATTAGCTACAGGGCTGCCCTCAATTTGGCACTCAACTTTGGCACTCGCTACGATCGAGCAAGGAAATGATTATTTCAACTGTAGCGTTCCTGACAGCAACTAACGGCAAATCTTTATTTTGCGTCTATTACACCTAGTGTGTTTTTCTCATCGTGTTATTTTTATTCGTTTTGGTTTTGCGGAAAAGGTAAAGAACAACAGTTAACATCATCAAGACAAACTTTTCCCCACTGCAAAGCCCAGCGCACTAATGCCACGCGGTTATCAGTGGAAGTTTTGTTAAGGATGTTACTAATATGGTTATCGACAGTTCTTTTACTTATTTCTAGTTTTTGTGCAATTTCGAGATTAGTCAAGCCAGCAGCTACTAGCTCGATAATTTGCAATTCTCGATCGGAAAGAGATGCCGGGGTATTTACATCGCCACCAGCCATAGGTAATGTGTCCCTTAGTATATGTACTTAGTCTACCTTCAATTGTAAAAGATACTCCGCCAAGCTACCTCATTCAAATCGGAGATATGTGTCTTTTTTGATACCTTTACTAGAGGAACTGAAGACTGAATTGATGGGATGATGAGATCGCGAAGTTTCTCGCTCAGCAAAAAGCGAGCTTTGCTTGACAAAAATAAAAGAATGTGATAATGAAATAATTTAATCTTCGCTGGTAACAAACTGAGAAACTCCTCTAGCGATCGATAACAAATGAGAAACGATCCAGGAGCGATCGCCTACGAACTAGATTCTGTAGAAGGTGTGTGTAATTGTTACCGCAGGCGAAGCACAAGTTAATTCTGGAGAAATGTAGCATCTTTACGTCTCTATCAAACTAAAATCTAACATCATTAGATTATTGTTGATAAGCCACATAAACAGCCTCCAAAAATTGTGTCGCCGTAACTCTTTCGGGAATAACTTCCAAACCAATAATATCTTTCACTTGATAAGCTAACTGTCTCGCTTTCTCAATTCTAGCTGGCGGTGTCATTATTTTTCTTCGCTGCAAATACTCGCGAATTATCGCAAAATCTTCAGGAATCAAACGAGATAAATCTGCTTCTAAAATTAGCTGAGATGCCAAATTTGCCGCTTCCGGAGAAACTGAAAAATTAGCCGCATTAATAGATCGTTCTTCTTGAATTACAATCGTTCCTGCTAGCCAATCTCCTAACCGCTTTTCCTGCTTACTAAAAATAATTAAAAACACTCCCAAAAACATAAGATCGTCTACAGGTCGGAGGACAGCACGCAAAGTTGCTTGTTGCAATCTTGTCGGACGACCATCATCACGAATTACCCGAATTTTTACGAACCGCTTACCAGGAGTTTGACCTCGCCATAAAGTTTCAAAAAAGACAAAATAGCCGACATAAATAGCAAAAGTAATTATTAGTTGAATTGAAAAAAACCACAATTCTAGATCGACATTATCGCCAATTACTTCTGAGAAAACATCTACTAGTTGAATCGATAAATAACTCGATCCTAGGATAAAAAATAATAAAATTAAACTCCAGATAATATAGTCTATTAAGAGAGCATAAGCTCGATTACCTATACCCGCTAAAGTGAAATCTAGTTCCACACTTTCTGGAGTTTGCAGTGTAACTCGATTAAAAAAGTGCATAGCCAAAAACTTCTCAAAAAATTATTCGCTCGAGTAATCAAGAAATGTTTCTAATCTTTCTCCATTTGCTTCAAAAAACGATAGTAAGAAATCAACTTCTCTTTCTTTCTAGAATTAGATAGTAACAAGCTATCACAAACCAGGATCGCGCATTTCCAAACCTAAACCTTCCTTCCGAGTGAGTAAATCATAGTAAATAACGGCTTTAACTGTTTGCCAAAAAGGAACTAAAAGCGCACCAGAAGCAAAACTTATTGGCAAAAGGATCGAATAGTAGAGTAACAAAAAAAGACCAGGATTAGGAGCATCGGGATTGAGCAATAGAGTGAAAGCAAGTTGTAAGATTCTGCTGACGATCTGAATAATAATTGAAATCGGTAGTGTAATCAAAAAAGCTACCGTAAATACTCCCACTAATCGCCACACGAAACCTTGAGTTAAATTCCAACTACGACTGATAGCATTTGTTGCGCCGATGTTTTCTTCAACTGCTATCAGTAATTCAACGATCGCAAAGCGAGAATAGAGCCAAATATAGCCTAGTAAAAACAGAGAAACAATTACGAATCCTCCTAAACCAACAAATATAATTATTCCTATATTCGGCTGTTGGTTCGCACCTACATCAACTACTGCTGCAACGACAATGCTAAAAATAATTCCGAGAATGAAAAAACTGATGAATAAGATCCCAAATATAATCAAACCGATCGAGATTCCGGCAAAGAAAAAGTCCCACATTCGTCGCATCACGTGGCGTTCAGCATCTTTTACTGCTTCTGGTTGTTCCCTAACTTCATTGAAAGCAAGACGAGAGATTTGTCCGGAAATGGCAGCAAATTTTGCCCAACCATAAATTGGTACGAGTATCCACCAATAAGCTTTGAATGCTAAACCATAATAAGTTTTGAAGCGATCGCGATAGATCCGCAAGCCAGCACTGACAATGTTCCCCACGCTAAATTCCATAGCCTATACCCCCTATTGTCCATATTTTCCAGTTTTTTGTTTTTCTCTTGTCTCACTATCCCTCATTCATTACTCCATCACTTACATGAAATACGATTGTGTACTGTAATGTTACTTAAATTGCTCGTGAGTGTCATCCCTCATCTTACAATCCGCACCCCCTAACTTATGAAAATTAGCTTAGTTAATTTACAAAGGGTAAAAAGTCCGACCTGAGACTCGCTATTGTAGCTAGCTATACTTACAGGTTTACTTGCTACGATCTTTACCTGAGTTCGATCTCAGCAAATTAGCTAGAAAGTTCTTTTCAAGAAACTTACAGGGTTTGCTTGCTGACCAGTTTTTTTCAATTAATGAAAATTATTGATAATGGGTAGTAAAGAAGACATCAATCGGTAAATTTTTGTGAACTTCGATCGCTTAATCTTCAAGAAAATAAAGAAACTGGAAAAATTACTCATTTTAGTCGGGTTATTTTTCCAGTTTCTTTATTTTTCTATTGGTTTTAATTTAGCATCATTGCCTAAATTAAACCTGAGTTTTTAGCGTTCACTTATTTTTAATAAGCAATAATTAATTGAGACAATCCAGGTCAGAAATTTTTAGTATCTAACGAGGAAGTCAATTGACGAGGGGCTGACACTTCAGCTTGAGCAGGTGTAGTAGAGGAGTTCAATTGCTGAGGAAAATCGGCAGCGATCGCGGCTGCGGTTAATTTTCCTGACAGCACGGCTCCTTCCATACTTCCCAAATATTCTTGCATAGTGTAATCACCTGCAAGATAGAAGTTAGCGATCGGTGTTTTTTGGTGGGGACGATGTGCTTGTCGTCCAGGAGTTGCCTTATAAACCGACCTAGGAGTTTTAACAACGTGATATTTAAGCAGTTTAGCTTGATTTTCGCCGTTAAAATGATCTGGGAAAAGAGTTTCTAACTCTGCCATTGTCGCTTGAATGATTTCTTGGTCTGATTTGCCGATCCAATCTTGAGCGGGAGCTAAAACTAATTCCAGCATTGAGCGATCCGGATTTGCATAAGCTTTACAAGTATTGCTCATGTCAGCATAAACACTGAGAAGAGGCGATCGCGAAAAGAGCAAATGATCGATATCAGTTAATTTCCGGTCAAACCACAAATGTAAATTAATTACCGGAACCCCAACTAAACCTTCTAGCTTTTGGAAATAAGCCATTTCTCGCCAAGCTTGAGGCAAGATTAATTTTAAGGGGTCAACAGGCATCGCCGATACATAGGCATCTGCTGTCAACACCTCACCACCCTTGAGCAGCAAGCCTCGTACTGTATTATCTTCATTTAGTAAAAACTCTTTGACTGGTGCATGCAAACGCACTTCGCCACCCTTATTAGTCACATAATCAACTAACGGCTGACACAATCTTTCTGTCGGCGAACCGTCCAGAAAAGCCATTTTTGAGCCATGAGTTTCTTGTAAGAAACGATTCAAAGCCGTCAGTAAAATTGTTGCAGAAATCTCGTCAGGATTAATAAAGTTTAACGCCTTCGACATGGCGATAAAGACTTCTTTCTCTACCCTGGGGGGGATGTTTTGTTTTTTCATCCACTCCGACCAAGTATATTTATCCATTTCCTCAACATACTTTTGACCCCGAATCATTGCCGGAATCAAACCAATGCCAAAGCGGATTTTTTCACCCCAAGTAAGCAGATCGTTATTGCGTAAAATCGCTACCACACCATTCCAAGGGGCAGGAAGACGAGGAAAATCAAACCGAGAGTAAGTTCCCGGTGCTTCCGGCTGATTGAAAATCATCGTATGTTTTTTCCATTGCAGCCGATCTTCAATATTCAATTCCTTAAACAACTGAAGCATATTCGGATATGCTCCAAAGAAAATGTGAAGTCCAGTTTCGTACCAATCTCCATCCTCATCTTGCCAAGCGGCAATTTTGCCACCAAGAACATTTTCTCGTTCCAGGACAATCGGAGTATATCCTGCATCAGTTAAGTATTTGGCGCAAGAAAGTCCTGCTAAACCAGCTCCCGCGATCGCTACTCGCATTTAATCTTTCTAATTCCAATTAGTGGTTAGTGTATACTGGGATTCATTATACTTTGCACTTCGTTACATTTTCCAGCCCAAGAGAAAACTTCCACTCTTATCAGCGTAGCCATCGCCACAGCTAACGTATTTTTCCTTTCCTGATAGCTAGAGCAGACGAAAAACGATCGCCACGCCTGAGTTTCGCTGATCATGTCAAGAGCTAACTCGTTTTCTGCTATAGTTAGGGCTTTATCCCGTCATCAACCACCCAATCAACTTAACTTTTCAAAGCCTTTTTTTGCGCTTCAACCAACTCTTTAATTCCCTTTTCTGCAACATCTAAAATCTGATTTAACTGACTGCGACTGTAGCTTCCCGTCTCAGCCGTACCTTGAACTTCAATTAAATCTAAATTTCCCGTCATCACCACATTAAAATCAACTTCAGCAGCGACATCTTCCGGGTAATTTAAATCTAGATATATTTCTGATTCAATAATTCCTACCGAAACCGCAGCGACGGGATAGCGTAAAGGAGAAGTGTCTAAATCACCATTTTTTAAGAGTTTCTCAATTGCTAAACCGAGAGCAACATAACCGCCAGTAATTGAAGTTGTGCGCGTTCCTGCATCAGCTTGCAAAACATCAGCATCAATTGTAATTGTACGCTCTCCAATTGCTTTTAGATCGATCGCTGCGCGCAAACTACGTCCGATTAATCTTTGAATTTCTTGGGTACGTCCCGAAAGTTTGATAAATTCGCGTTTTTGGCGTTGAGGAGTTGCACCGGGTAGCATTCGATATTCCGCAGTTAGCCAACCGCTTCCACTACCAACTAAAAAAGGTGGTACGCCCGCTTCAATGGTGACGGTGCAAAGAACTTTGGTGTCGCCACATTCTGTTAAGACAGAAGAGGTGGCAAAACGAGTATAATCTCGCTGGAAGCGAATTGGACGCAGTTGATTTTTTTTGCGACCATCGGGACGTTGCCGGGTCATTATGTTTGCCTCGTTATCTCTTTTTGAGAATAACATGGATGGTGGCGATTTAAGTGTTTTTTTGTTTCGCGCATTCGGCGGAGCCGTTCTCGTTTCGAGTAGACGCAAAGGCGCTAAGAAAGATGCTAAGAAGTTTTGTTGTTTGGGTTATTGGCAATATTTGATTGTTGTTAGTGGGGTTTGTTGACGGGTTACTTGATGAACTATTTTACATTGTGGTAGTTTTTCGGGGGCGTTCCAGCGCGACCAGGCTAGGTAGTAAAATGGTTTGGGTAAGGTTGTGGGTTGTGTTTTTTTGTAGTCGATTAAGTTGAGGTTGGGGGCAGCATAAAGTTGCGCTGAGTAAAGAAATCCGTTGACTAAAACTGTGGTATTTGGGGGAGTGTTTTGTTGATTAATCCATTCGATTCCTTCGCGCAAACTTAAGCCCCAATATTCGGTATCGTAGTGTCCGTGGGCTGCTGGTAAGCCGCCGGAAATGCGATTAAAGTAGATGTATTGATAGGGATGTAAAGCAATCATTTCTGCGGCGATCGCGCTATATACGATTACAATAAATGTTACTGCTATTATTTTCAGGTTTTTCTTGGGCAGTTGTCGATATATCCAAATTGCTGCTGTGGCGGTAAAGACGGCGATTCCTGGTAAGGTAAATAAAAAGTGCCGCATTCCGTCGTAAATGGGCGAGTTTTTGATAATGGCGATTAAGGGTAAACAAACTACTTGACAAAATCCTAAAATTGCTGTAGTTTTTTGCAAATTAGATAGTTTTTTGTATTTGGCAAGAATTAAGCCGATACCGAGAAGAAATCCTATTTGAAATATTAGTGGAATTGTCATCCACATCCACGTGATGAGGTAATGTCGGGGTACATTTTGGATAAAAATTTCTTCTCCTGCAAATAAGACTTTGATTCTCAATAAATGTCCGGAAAGATAATTTATTGTTTCGAGAAAACCGCCGATGGGATTACTCCAAAATGCGGGATACCAAATGGTGTTGCTAGCAAACCAACTGAGACAAATAATTAGATATAATCCGACAAAGTTAATATATTGTTTTCGAGTTGCTTTTTGGTTTAAAGCTAGTAAAAAATAAGCAATTAAAATAAAACTGAGAACTAAAAAGCCACCAATTCTAATTCCGCTTAAAATCCCAACGAGAATGCCAAATAAAGCTGTGTATAAAGTGGCGCGATTCAATCCGGGTTTGATTTCTTTATCGCTTCGTAGATAATAGTTGATTAAATAAGCTCCGGCTAAAGTTGTGAGTGTAAAAATAGCTGCAAATGGCGGATCTTTTGGGTTAAAAAAGCTGTGTCCCCAAAATTGCGGTAAAAATGCTAAACTCATTGCACCAAACCAAGCATAATTCCAGCCAGCAAGAATTCCAACTAAACAAGCAACAGCCGCATAAGTAATTAAAGAAAAGAAAAAAGTAACGTAATGTTTGACTTCAACTCTCGCAGCTAAAGCTTCTATTTTTGCTTGTTCATCTTCTGCTTGGGTTTTATAGTTAAGAGGGTTGTAATCTCCAGCGTTCGTTAAATATTGTTTGACTTGAAAAACTCCTTCCGCAGTTAAGTTAAAAAATGTGCCAAAAAATCTTAAATCTCCAGGAATATGTTTGTCTTCTGTAACTAACTCTAGGTTTCTGCGGAGCATTGCAATTTCTGTGGGTTCGTCTACAGATAGTCCATAGTCATCTACAGTTGGTAAACCAATTAAAACGATCGCCAGAATAACGGCGATCGTTTTCAGATAAGCTTTTGTGAAAATTTGCTGATAAATTGCTTGTAAAAGTATAACAATATTTGGCACTTGCTTAGGGAAAACGTAAGGCTTTAACATAGATTTGAATTGAAAATTAAGAAATAATTAGCTAATTTAAAATTAGCCTCTAATCTCGGAAATGGCGACGTAGCTTACACAGAAAAAGATAAAAAAGATTCAAACAAACCTATGTGTAATCACCTAAAAATAGCTTAGTTTAACTAGAAGATTAACTAGTTAAATTAAGTTTATGTAAAATTTCCCGCTCAATTTGTGCTGGATCTCCCTCGGCGGGAATTGTCAAAAGTCTCTTACTGCGATCGTAATATTCTAAAATGGGTATAGTGCGATCGCGGAACATTTGAAGACGACGCTGGAGGATTTCGGGGCGATCGTCAGGTAGCGATCGCGCTAAAGACCTTGCCATCATCACAGCTTCACTCACTTGTAAGTAAATTGCCCAATTTAACCTTTGTTCGAGGTTTTCTAATAAAAAATCTAACTCCTCAGCCTGAAAAGCCGTACGAGGATAACCATCTAAGACCCAACCTTTGCTAATATCAGACTCAAGCAAACGCTGACGCATGAACTGGATCATCATCTCATCTGGTACTAATTCTCCCTTCTCGACGTAAGGTTTTGCTTTTTTACCCAAAGTAGTGTCAGCCGCAATTCCACCTCGTAAAATCTCTCCAGTAGCGATCGCGGGAATCCCTAACTGAGTCGATAGTCTTCGCGCTTGAGTTCCCTTACCTGCACCCGATCCTCCTAACATCACCAGTCTCACCATTTTTCCGCTCCTGTTACCACACAAACTTAAAATAGCTTACCTTTAGAGCAGTATTGACGAAAGGCACACATATAGTGTTCGATAGGAAAGAAAATAGCAAATTAACCCTAGATATTGTTCACTAATTTGCCAGTCGTACCAGCAATGATTGCCCAGCTAGAAACCGCAACTCGAAATCTAACTACCGATCCAGCTTACAAAGTTCTCATCAACCGTGATTGGGGACTGGAGATTGGGGATTAGGGACTGGGAAAATAGGAAGAAACTGATAAGGTATGTAGAGACGTTACGTGCAACGTCTCTACTGTCTCTACTGAATTTATATGAGAATAAAACCGTGATTAAAAACGATTTTTGGATTACAGAAATGGCGGCTCAAGGAATGATTTCTCCCTTTGAGCCAAAATTAATTCGTCGCTTGGAAAATAATTTACCAGTTATTTCTTATGGATTAAGTAGTTTTGGTTACGATATCCGACTTTCTCCCCAAGAATTTCGCGTTTTTCGCCATATTCCTGGTAAAGTTGTCGATCCCAAAAATTTTAACCCAGAAAATCTCGAACCAGTCCGTTTACATGAAGATGTTAACGGTCAATATTTCATTCTTCCCGCTCATTCTTACGGACTCGGTGTAGCATTAGAAAAGCTCCAAGTACCTGACAATATCACCGTTCTCTGTATCGGCAAAAGTTCTTATGCGCGTGTCGGGTTAATTGCTAATTTAACTCCGGCTGAGGCTGGTTGGCGAGGACATTTGACCTTGGAATTTTCCAATTCTTCTAGTGCTGATTGTCGAATTTATGCCAATGAAGGAGTTGTTCAACTATTATTTTTAGAGGGCGATCCTTGTGCAGTTAGCTATGAAAAACGACGCGGTAAATATCAAGATCAACCGGAAACAGTAGTCTTCTCTAGAGTTTAATAATTATTAAAAAGAGCGAGGAAATTATGGGCGAAGCAAAACGACGCAAGCAACGAGATCCTAATTACGGCAAAGCCTTGGAAAATTTGCCAGAAGATATGTTAAAAGAAAAAGCTAAAAAATGGCTTGAAGAAGCAAATAGAATCTTACCTAATAACTTCCGTCCTGATTATGGACATTGGTATATTGCCAATATGGGAATGAAAGAACTCAATTTAATAATTAGTGGTGATTATATGGTAGGTAAGGAAAAAGATGGCTACATGATAATTGTTCACTCTGAAGATTTTTGTACCTCCATTACCTTATCAAACCAACAACACCAACAGTTTCTTGAATTAAAAGAAACAACAAATTCACCAGATTTTCAAGTCAAAGCAGTTCCATGTCCCTCAGAAAGATATTATGCCAAAGGTGTAGAATGGGTTATTCCTTTTAAAGCTATCAGCCTAAGTTTAGCTAGTTAGCTACAAAAGTACCAAAACAATTATAGCAATTTTAAAGTAAAAAGATAATTAAATGGATAAATTTCGAGTTGAAGTTATTGCTTCTACACCTAATCCTCAACAAGTAGTTTGGGCGGCAATGCACCAAGATTATTCTGAATATTTTGTGGTGGATAATCGAGATAAATTTCCTAACGAACAACGAGCAGGGGAATTAATTGTTAAGCATTTGTTGGCTGGCGATCGCGGACATTTTGGACCCTTAGAACATCCTCAAATCACTTTTAATATTGGCTATTTTCCTCACTCGATGATGCAGCAAATACGCACTCATCGTGTCGGTGTAAGTTTTGATGTTCAGTGTCTAGCTGCGGATACAGAAATTACTTTTGTTAACTGCAATGGCGAAACTAACAAGAAACTGAAAAAGACAATTGGAGAACTCTACGATCTTTGGGCTAATGGAGAAAAATCGGTTCGACAAAAAAATATTCGAGGTAGAAATAATGAACCACCTGGAGAGTATCGTCGTGACTGCAAAAAACGCATTCAGAAAATGCGCTTGCGAGTTCTTAATGAAGAAACTGGATTCTTTGAAATTGGACATATTCAAGATGTAATTTGTAGTGGAAAACAACCTGTATATCGCCTTACTCTTGAAGATGGGAAAACGTTAGATTGTACGCAAAATCATCGGCTACTAACCTCTCAAGGTTGGCAAACGATGGGTGAAGCTGTGGGTTTAATAACAGCTTTAGATAATAGGGTAATTACAACTCAACAAGAGTGTTTTATCTTGTGTAATGGCTTGGCTGTAGCAGGTAATAGACTTGACAGAAATCAGCAATGGTTATGCGACCAAATTGAAAAAGGGCGAAGTGCAGAACAAATTGCACAAATGTCTCAATTTAAACCAATTTTACAACCTGTTAATTGGAAAGCTAAGGCTAAATCTTCAGGAAGAAAATTGAAAGCCCATCCTGTCAAAGTTGTCAAGGTTGAATATCTAGGCGAACAAATAACTTACGATCTAGAAGTTGCTGGAAAATGGCATAATTTTGTAGGCAATGGCATCGTTGTTCATAATTCTTTTCGTTATACGGGGCAAAGAATTATTGATGTTGCTGCGGGAATAAAGGATGTTGAAGATGTGTTTTATTTGCGTCCGGTAGGAAAGTATACTAATCGCCAAGGTAAGCGTTATTTTTATTCCGAAGAACAGCGCCAAGAAGATGTAAAATGGTGTAAAGATGCTTGTAAACGCTATCAACAAAGCATTGCTGAGGGTTTAGCAGAAGAACACGCTAGGGGTTTGATTCCTTTTGATGCTAGACAGCATTTTGTTTTGAGTTGTAATCTGCGATCGCTACTTCATTTACTCGATTTACGTTGGAAAAAAGATGCTCAATTGGAAGCGCAAAAGTTTTGCGAATTGCTGTTTGTGCATCTTCAACAATGGACTCCCGCCGTGGCAGAATGGTATCTGGAATCTCGCGCTAAAAAAGCGAAATTATCTCCTTGACTTTCAAGCTTTTATATGATATGCAGATTTTATTTCGACCAATTGCGGCGGAAATCGAAAAAGCGATCGCATAAGTTGAGTAAAGTCTTATTTTCACTGAGGCGCTGTCTTTCCCCTT
The DNA here is from genome assembly GCF_020144665.1 of Oscillatoria salina IIICB1. NCBI lineage: Bacteria > Bacillati > Cyanobacteriota > Cyanophyceae > Oscillatoriales > Oscillatoriaceae > Oscillatoria > Oscillatoria salina. The sequence continues at coordinate 27,219 of NZ_JAAHBQ010000042.1, forward strand.
CTCTAGCAGTTTTGGCGATAATTTCTGCTAAAGTGGGGGAAGGAAAATAAATTTTAGCCAGATCGCTAAGTTTAATTTTCTGCTGAATAGCTACAGCGATCGCGCTAATTAATTCTCCTGCTTCGACACCGACAATATGCGCTCCTAAAATCTCTCCCTGACGACGGATGATAAATTTACAAAATCCTGTCGTTTCGCCCAAAATTTGTGCTCTAGCATTACTCTGAAAATATTCTCGCACGACAAATACTTCTTTACCATAACGCTGTCTTGCTTGGGCTTCTGTCATCCCAACTCTTGCTAAATTTGGTTCGGTAAAAATTGTCCAAGGAAGATAACTATAATCGACTTTAAATAGCGGGAAAAACAAAGCATTTTTTAAAGCAATCTTAGTTTCATATTCAGCAATATGGGGAAATTGATAGCCACCAATTACGTCTCCACAAGCATAAATTCGCCGATTAGTTGTTTGCAATTTTTCGTTAACTTTAATACCCTCGCGCCCAAATTGAACGCCTACACTAGCTAAATTTAAACCTGCAACATTCGCTTGTTTTTCACCAACAAAAATAATTTCTTCAGTTTCCAGCGCTCGATTTCCTACTTGTATCCATTTAGTTTGCTCAATTTTTTTGATTTGCGTAAGTGGACTTTGAGTAATAACTCGCACTTTTTCCGCTTCTAACTCAGCTTGAATAAGCATCGCAGCTTCGCCATCTTCCGCGAGCAAAATCCGTTCATTGGGAATTACTAAAGTAATTTTTTTACCTAGTTTAGCTAGATTTTGAGCTAAGACAATTGCTTGAGGATCGCCCCCAACTACCATTAAATTTTCTGGCAGAGGTTGCAATTTATTTTGCTGCCAAATATCGTCAATTTTCAAATAACTTATTTCTTCAATTCCAGCAACTTTTGGTACTACTAAATGCGCACCTGTCGCCACTAAATAAGTACGGGAGAGCAAACGTCTTTTCTCAACAACAAAAGCTTGATTTGGCAACCGGACAAATTCACCAAAACCTTGAATTACATCTACTCCCACAGTAGCTAATACCGCACTGGCGGACTCTTCTGCCAAAGTAGATAAAACTTCCGTCGCCCATTCCCCGGCGGCTGCGAGTCGATCTTGGATAGAAAAAGAAACTTCTGTTGCTAATTTTTCTAGCTCCAAAAACTGATGTAAACGAGTTTTGTGGCTAAGAGTGCGACTTTTAATTATCTCTCCCCAAGCGTGATTTTGTTGGGAAATTCCTTGTTCGACAAGGGCGACGCGGGCATTAAATCTAGCCCCAGTCAAAGCAGCATAAATTCCCTCTCTGCTAGCGCCAATAACGATTAAATCGTACTCAACTGCCATAATTCAAAGTAGTTGCTAAACCTGTTAATAGACGCTGATTTTCGGCTTCGTCACGAACTGCTACCCGAAAATAGCGAGATCCAAGTTCGGGGAAACTCAAACAGTCGCGGATTAAAATTTGACAGTTTTCGAGTAATTTTAACTGCAATTGAGAACTTGGTTGTTGGGTTTCTACTAACAAAAAATTAGCCGCACTAGGAAAAGGTTGTAACCCTTCGATCGCTGCTAAACCTTGAAATAGTTTTGCTCGTGCGGGAATTAACCAATCCCAGGTTTGCCGTTGAAATTCTGTATCCTTGACTACTGCTGCTCCCACCGCCGCAGCGAGGACATTCACCGTCCAAGGATCGCGCCACTGCTGCCAACGTTGGAGAAAATCTGGGTGCGCGATCGCATAACCTAATCTTAGCCCCGGAAGACTGTAAAACTTCGTTAGCGATCGCACAATTATTAAATTTCTGTACTTTTTTAGCCAGGGAATCAAACTTTGCTGGCGATCGGGTGGTAGAAAGTCCATGAAGGCTTCATCTATGACTACTAGGTCAAATTCCTCCAAATAAGCTAAAATCGCCTCCACTGTCCAAATTTGCCCCGTAGGATTGTGCGGATTATTGAGTAACAATCCCGCCACTTTCCGATTTGGCTTTTCCCCAACATTTTGACAACTCAAGACAAGCCGCCCATTTCTACGCCAATCTAGCAAACACTTTTCAACCTTAGCACCAAAAGCCAGGAGCGCCCGCTCATAATCCCCAAAAGCAGGAACCAACAGAAAAGTACGTTCCCGTTGAGACAATTCTCGGCAAGCCCAAGTTAACAACTCTGCCGCACCATTACCGGGCAAAATCCATTCTGGCGCTAGCTGATGAAACTCAGCCAGCGCGGAACGCAACTCAGAGTAGTCCGGGTCTGGATAAGCTGAAAGAAGCTTCAAATTGTTTTGAATTGCTTTTCTCGCGCTTTCTGGCGGTCCCAACGGGTTAATACTTGCTGAAAAATCTGCAATTGAGGAAGGGGAACAGCCTGCAACTGTGGCTGCCCAAGCTAAATTTCCCCCATGAACAGGTCTGTTCACAAACTTCCTCGAAGCGTCTCGATGAAGATTACTTCGGTGCGACTTTTTCTTTAAACAGTTTACCCGCCGAGAAAGCAGGAACAACGGTTTCTGGGATTTCCATCTTATCGCCAGTCTTAGGATTACGACCCTCGCGAGCTTTACGTTTGCGCGGCTCGAAAGAACCAAAACCAACCAGCGTCACCTTATCGTTGTTAGAAACTGCGTCCATAATCGTTTCCAAAGCAGCAGTCAAGACAGCATCCGCTTGTTTTTTCGTTACATTCGCTTTTTCTGCAATCTCGTTAACTAAATCGCCTTTATTCATTCAATATCTCCTTTTTGCTTTTCTTTTGTCGAACTATCTAGTTCAGACTTCCTCTGTCTTTATTTAATTAAAGCTAGAGGTGAGTCTTTAAACTAGTATTTTGCGTTATCAATCGCTGAAATACGCATTAGCTCAATATTTCACTGCATTATTCTATGCGAAGCTTGCCCGATATGGATAGCTGAAACCTTTAATTTATGTAGATTTCGCGATTTTTTTTTGGCGATCGCTTTTTTGAACCCTAAAAAACTAATTCTCTTACTATGCAATTGACTTTTTGTCAAATTATTGTAATAAAAATTTGCAAAAAAAAAGGGAAAAGGTGAGATCCTTTTTTCCCCTTCTGAAAAGGAACGAGGAATTAGTGAGTAAGTTCAGTTACCAGACTTACTCCCTACCTCTAGGAACATCAAATCTGCGCCGTTCCAAAAACTCCTGTGCTTCTCGTCCGGGAGTGTAATTATAGCCAAAAGCAGAACGCTCGCTATCATCGATAATTTGCGGAGTAAGCAACACAATTACCTCTTGTCGTTGATTATCCCGGCTTGTACTTCTAAACAAAGCCCCAATAATCGGTAAATCGCCCAAAATCGGCACCTTCGAGACAACCGTTCGGTCTGACTCCTGAATAATACCCGACAGAATCAAAGTTTGAGCATCTCGCAAGCGAATGAAACCAGAATTTAGTTCCCGTCGTTGTAGTAAAGCAATCTGGTTAATATCATCACCAACAGCTAAATTTTGTACATTACCGATCGCCGTTACCGTCGGTTCTACTGATAACGTGACAAAACCATTATCATCAATTCTTTGGACATTAACCGTCAGCGATAAACCCGCCTCTTTAATTTCTGCGGTAACAGTTCTCGTCACGATACCCTCAGCAGATTCCGTCTCACTTTCAATATTTCCCACCACTTCTTGAGTCAGATTAACAGTAGCCTGTTGTCCTTCTTGCACCACCAAAGTAGGATCGGTCAAAATCTTCGCATTCCCGCTCGTAATTTGCGCCTGTAACAAACTCAAAAACCTAGTCGGATACTGAATCAAAGATGGCAAAGAAGTAGTAATCTCACCAACATCTCCTGCGGTAAACGTAGTATCTCTACTTTGGGGGATACCTGCCGTACCGGGAACAAAAGTAATCTCACCAGTCACCGGGTTAGTAATAATTTGCGGTTGAGTCGGAGGAACTGCGGGAGTGATATCAACTTGAGTAACATTACGAGTTCCTAAAGTTACATCAGTAATTCCCACATCAAAAGGATCGTCACCAATCTCAGCCCTCGGCGTTAAAAATATTCCCGCTCCCGGAGGAGAATCAAAGACCAGTTCTCCATCAACAATTCTGCGTTCTCCAGTTCCCGTTCCCGGAACAGCGATCGTACTATTAGGATCGAGAAAAATCGTTGCACCAGCAAAAGGATTAGTAATTACAGGCGGAGAAAGGGAACTACCCGTCACCGTCAACTGGTCGGGAGGATTAAAACCACCATAATTAAAAATCGCCGCCCCATTATCTTGAACAAAGAACCCATCGCCGACTCCAAACGAAAAACTCGCATTAAAAGCCTCAGTTCCCGCCAAATTAACATCAACAATTTTCACATTAATCGCCACCTGACGGCGACGAGCATCAAGCTGCGTCAAGAAAGAAGTCGCAATTTGCACTTTGCGCGGTTCACCCACCATTGTCAAAGCATTGAGTCGGTCATCTGTCGCCACCGAAAGTCCTTGAAGCAACAACGGACCGCCTCCTTCTGGCTGATTAACCGTCAAAGGTTGCAGTTCGGCAGGTTCTTCTCGCCGTTCCACCACCGCACCCGTCGTCGGACTCCGTGTTTCCGTAATTGGTGTCACTAACCTTTGTACTGCCGCCCCTTGACCTGCCAAAAACGCCGCCGCATTAGCCGCCTCAACTTGATTGAGACGAAAAGTACGAGTTACCAAACGGCGAGTCGATAAAGGCAATTGCGACCCAGCAAAAATAGTATTATCCCTACGACTAGCTTCCACACCAGAAACCTGAAGCACGTAGTTAAACACATCTTGTACCGGAACATTTTCCAAATCGAGAGAAATAGTTGAGTCAACTCCTTCTCCCTCCGTATTTGTAAAAATCAAGTTCAAACCCGCCGAACGAGCCAACAATCCCAAAACTTCCCGCACCGGAGCTTCTCGCAATACCAAACGAGGAACCCTAGCTGCCGTCCCCAAATCCAGAATTTCTGGGGAAGAATCAATATTGGCTACCGCAATATCTCCCACTGGAGGAGCCACCGCCCTCGGTAAAAACGGCGGTGCCGGAGAAACAGGTTGCACCACACCCGTAGCCGGAGCCGGAGTACCATCAATCGTAATTTCCGGGTCAGGAAACAAAATTTCTGGTTTCGCAGGTTCAACTGCCGTCGGAGTTTGAGCAACTGGAGATTCTTGAGACTGTGAACTTTCAGCACTCAAAGTCGGCGATGTTGCCTGATTATCTTCAGCCAGTCCCAAACTCAGGGTAATTGCCCGAGCTTCTTGCTGAAGAATTTGTTGTCGAGGAGGACTACTTTCACCTCGAACAACCACCCGCACGCTGTTACTATCTCCTTGAGTTACCTCAACCGAAGAAATACCCGGAATCGGGTTTTCTTGCACAAAACTCTGACCCGAAGGCAACTTAAGCTGAGTATTCATAATATTTGCTACTAGCTCATTGCCTCGATTTTCAGTTAATACTTGTGGCAACCCCTCACCGCCATTAGTTGAAAGCCGCAATTCGATACTGTTGCCATTGGGCTTAATCTCCACCCCTGTTACCTGAGTGCTAGCGGCATAAACTGGCTGCGTTACCATTAAAACCACTGTTGCGCCGACCCAAATTCCTAGCTGACTTTGGTAATCTTTCACCATTCACTCCTCAACCTAAGCTGCTCAAAAAAGCATTTATATTATTTCCTCTACACCACTTTTTATTAATTACCATCAGCAGTGCTAATTTTGCGTTGTTTCTTGATTATTTTTACTCTTGCCCCTCAGCACCTTCTTCACCCGCCGCTTCCTCAGCCGCTTCCTCAGCCGCTTCCGCTAATTCTTCCTCACTCAACGGTAGGAGTGCATCCAACCTAAAGCTAGTTTCCAGTTTGGGTTGACCTTGGGGAACGAGCCTACCGTTTTCATAAACAAGAACTTGATTTTCCGCGACATTAGAAGTAAGGTCTTTGACAACTAACAGCGATTGTAGTTGCTCAATGTTACGCAGAATCGATCGCGTAGCATCAAAACCACCTTCGACAGTAACTTCAACGCTTTGGCGTTTCAGCTTACCATTAACGCCACTGCCATAGGAACCGTCTTCAATCGGAACTGGTTTCTCTTCAATAGGTTGGTAATTGACCAACTGTCCTTGTCTAGATTCGATAAAACGATTCAGGTCTAACAATAAAGTATCTAAGGTTCTTTCATTAGCAAACAAGTTTAAGACTTGTTGTCTTTGAGCTTGAGCTTGTTGAAGTTCGGCTTCTAGTAGTGGAGCTTGGTCTAGTTGCTCTTCTCTGAGGTCAATTTCTTCTTGTTTGGTATTTTTAGTAGTTTGTGCTTCTTGATATACCTCCCAAGCAGGTTTAACGAAGTTAATGCCGAGGTAGGCGGCGGCGGCTACTCCTAAAACCGCACAAATAACACCGCTTACCTTGGGGGTAAAAGTAATCCCAAAGGCGGTGGGATATTCGGGATTTTCCTCTAATTCAGCACCTTCGGGAATAAATTCATCTTGTGCGTAAGTCATTATTTACCTACTCCTTGTTGCTCGATAGTTCTCAGTCTAGTTACTAATCCTGTAGCACCTTTTTCGTCGAGTTGTCTGATTAACTCGGAAGCTGGTTTGTTGGTCAGTTCTGTAGAAATTGTATATTCGACCACTTTTGGGAGTTCTACTGTAACATTCTCCGATTGTTGGTTATCAGGGATTACTAACTGGGCTGGGTTATTGGTTAATTGAGCGCCAATTAGCCTAGTTTCTTCATTAGCAAGTAAGTCCGACTGTTGAAGTGTCAGCAAAAAGTCATTGACTTGGTTAAAAGAAATAGCTGCACCTTGAATGGTTAATTGAATTGTTGGTACTGAGGTTGTTGTAGCTTCGCCATCTTCCGCAGGTGCAGAAGTTGAACCTTCAACTTCACTTTGTTCGATCGAGCTAATTTGCACTCCTGGAGGAATGCGATCGCGGATATCCTGTAAAATTGCTGACCAAGGTTTAATTTGATAAAAGACGCTCGCGAGTGAGTTTACGTCTGCATTCACTTGCTGGATTTGCGCTTCTAGTTGCTCGATACTCTGCGCTTGAGCATTGAGTTCCTCAATCTGTCGATCTTGTTCCGCGATCTCCTGGTTTACTTTTGCGGTTTGTGTTGTCAAGAAATACCAAACACCGCCGACAAGTGCTGGTAAGAGCAGCAATGCAGCTATTCCAGCCAATAGAGGGGCTTTTTCTCCCAAATCGAGCTTCTGGCGTTTTCTACCTTTTGGTTTTTCTGGATTTAATTCGGGGCGATCTTTGAGAAAATTGACATCTAAACTATACATTATCTTATCCCTCTGTTTTATACCTCTCGCATTCCCAAACCTAAGACAATTCCTAATCCCGGTCGTTGGATCTCGGGAATTTCTTCTTCCATTTCTAAGGATAACGCTGCTACCGGATCTAATTTCGTTGTCGGTAAGCTAAGGCGTTGGGTGAAAAAGTCGTCGAGTTGTCCTATTCCTCCTCCCGGACCTGCTAGTAATAGCTGCGCTACTTCTAAATTTTCGCTTTGATTCAAATAAAAGTCGATCGAACGACGCAATTCGTCTGCTAATTCTCCTAAAACTCTTAATAATGCTGCCATACCAGGATTAATCCCAGTTGCACCTGTGCGGATACCGTCGGCTGGGGTTTCGGGTATCGTCATTTCTTGTAATAATTCGGTATTTCTCGATACTGGTAAATTCATTGCTCTGGAAAGGGCGCTTTGCAGTTGATAGGTTCCAATGGGTACAGTACGGGAAAACTGCGGTACGCCATCGACGATAATCGCGATTTCGGTGCTGTCAAATTCGATATCCACGAGTACCGCCGCTTCGTTGGAACCAAATTGTCGCAGTTGCTCTCTGATTGTCCTAATTAAGGCGAAGCTGTTAATCTCTAAGACATCGACGTACAATCCTGCTTGGGTGAAGGTATCTAAGTAACTATCGGTAACTTCTCTGCGGGTAGCAACTAGCAGCACTTGTACTTTTTCAATACCGTCTTCATCTTGGAAGAATCCTAATTTTTGATAGTCTAAATCGACTTCTTCACGAGGATAAGGTAAGTATAAACCTGCTTCATGGTTGAGAACCATTTCGCGTAATTCGTTGTCATCTAATTCGGCGGGAATGGGAATAATCCGAATTATTGCTTCCCGCATCGGTACGGCTGTAGCTACTTTGGTAGCTTTAATTTTAGTTTCTGCCAGGGTTTCTTGAATTAGTTCTGCTAGTCCGGGTGAGTCAACTATTTGTCCTTCTTCAAATATTCCTTCGGGAACTTCTACTGAACGATAGTTGACAAGTTTGTATACTTGTCCTTGTTGACGCAGTTGTACGAGATTTAGTCTTTCCGGAGCAACTTCGATGCCGATGCCGTGACTTTTTTTTGAGAAAATGCCTTTTAAACGACTAATCATATTTTTATCAACCTAGGTAAAGCTAGCGCTTTTGAGAGAAAGAAAAAGCAACTGAAGCGCGATGGCTACGCTGACCTTCGCTATGCGCTTGTGATGGTAATCAATTTAGCTTAGATTCAGCACCCTTGGCATCTTTTTCCAGGCAAAAGTTTACCAGTTACCAGTGAAAAGTTACCAGTGAACAGTGAGCGGTTATCAGTTATCAGTTTATCTTCACTTGTCTCTCTTATCGCCCAATCCCCGATCGCTAATCCCCAATCCCTTAAAATATACTGGTGTTTCACTCTCGGATTTCACTCTTTTTCTTTCATAAGACAATTACAAATCTCGCTTTGGTTCTACTTTTTTCTTCTTGAGCAAATGAGTATAATTACCAAAATTAAACGTTTCGGTTTATGGGCGCTGTTTGGGTTATTGTTAACTTGGCTAGTTAGTTGTGGGGGTGCTTCGACTTCCAATAGTCCGGAATTGGAATTCTGGACGATGCAACTACAACCACAGTTTACTGAGTATTTTAATGACCTCATTACCAAATTTGAAGCGGAAAATCAAGGGGTCAAAGTGCGTTGGGTGGATGTGCCTTGGGCGGCGATGGAAAGTAAAATTTTAACGGCGGTGAGTGCGAAAACTGCGCCGGATGTGGTTAACCTAAATCCTAATTTTGCTTCTCAGTTAGCGACGCGCAATGCTTGGTTGGATTTAAATAAGCAAGTACCCACAGAGGTAAAGCAAGAGTATTTAGCAAATATTTGGGATGCTAGCGCGATCGCGGATATTAGTTTTGGTTTTCCTTGGTATCTTACCACGCGCGTTACTATCTACAATCGAGATTTGTTACAACAAGCTGATGTTACCCAACCACCAGCGACTTACACTGAGTTAGCAGAAGTCGCGGAAAAAGTCAAAGAAAAAACAGGTAAATATGCGTTTTTCGCTACTTTTGTACCTAATGATTCTGGTGAAGTATTAGAGTCTTTGGTACAAATGAATGTTACTTTAGTCGATGAAAATGGCAAAGCAGCGTTTAATACTCCTGAAGGTATTGCTGCTTTTCAATATTGGGTTGATTTGTATCAAAAAAATCTTTTACCTCCGGAAGTTCTTACTCAAGGACATCGTTATGGAATCGAACTTTATCAAGCAGGAGAAACTGCTTTACTTTCTTCTGGTGCAGAGTTCCTCAAAACAATTGCTAATAATGCTCCCAAAATTGCTGAAGTTTCCGCAGCAGCAACGCAAATTACAGGTGAAACAGGGAAGAAGAATGTTGCAGTCATGAATTTAGTAATTCCTCGCGATACCGATAAACCAGAAGTGGCACTAAAGTTTGCTGAATTTGTTACTAATACCGAAAATCAATTAGCGTTTGCTCAAGCGGCTAATGTGCTTCCTTCTACTACTAAAGCTTTGCAAATATATATCGAACAAATCGAACAGCAAGAGAATGCAACTGCGGTGGAAGAAGCACGTAAAGTTAGCGCAATGCAAATCAAAGATGCAGAAGTTTTAGTTCCTGCAAGGGAAAACCTCAATCAACTGCAAAAGGCAATTTATGAGAATTTACAAGCAGCAATGTTAGGTGAAAAAACTGTCGAACAAGCTGTTGCTGATGCAGCCGAAACCTGGAATCAAATTTCTTGATTTTAGCTGGGGATTGAGAAATAACAGTGAACAGTTATTAGGTCACTGTTCACTGTTAACTGGTAACTGAAAATACCAGTCCCTAATCCCTAATCTCCGATTCTCTTTTCAAGAAATAACCAATCAAATAAAGAGAACCACACAAAACTACTTGACTTTTGCCTTGAATTGCTGTATTTAAAGCAGCAAAAAGTTCCGGAAAAGTGCGACATTCTGCTAAATTAGGACAGATTTCTTGAGCTAAATTTGCTAAATATTCTGGCTCGGCTGTACTGTGGTCGGGTACTGGAACAAGATATAATTTATCATCAGGACGTAATAATGCTCGAAAAATATCAGCATGATCTTTAGTAGCAAGAATCCCCATTACCCAAGTAACTTTTGTATCGAGGGTGTCTACATATTGACGCAAACTTTCGGCTGCGGCTGGATTATGTGCGCCATCAATAAGTAGTTTTTGGTGGTTCCAAGTTAACCATTGCAGTCGCCCTAACCAACGAGTTTTTGCCATCCCATTTTCAATAGTTTGTAGCGGTATTTTCCAACCTTGTTCTTGCAAATGTTGTAAACAGCAAATTGCTAAAGCTGAGTTGATTAATTGTACTTCTCCTAATAAGGGTAAAGGATATTTTATATTTTGATATTCTGCCCAATTATCTGATAGCTTCTGTGCGGGTTCTACCCAAACTGCGGGACAATTTAATTCTTGAATTCGCTTCGCAACTACTTCTTTAGCTTCCCTTGGTAAGTTACCAATAATTGCGGGATAACTGGGCTTAAGAATACCAGCTTTTTCTCTCGCAATATCGGCGACAGTAGGACCAAGACGTTGCCAATGTTCTAAACTAATTGAAGTAATAATTGTGACTAAAGGATCGTGACAAACATTAGTTGCATCTAATCTTCCTCCTAAGCCTACTTCGATTACGGCTATATCTACTTTTTGTTGAGCAAAGTATAACCAAGCCGCAGCAGTGATAACTTCAAATTGTGTGGGAGATTCTTTTTGTAGATTGATCGCTGCTTGAATTTGTTGAAGAATTTTTTCTAATTCTGTGGTCGAAATTGGCTGTTCGTTTAAGCAAATTCTTTCTGTCCAATCTACTAAATGAGGTGAAGTATAACGTCCGACTTTGTAGCCAGCTTCAGTTAATACTGATGAAAGATAAGCACAAACCGAACCTTTACCGTTAGTACCTGCAACATGAATAATTGGTACTTGCTGGTGAGGATTGCCTAAATCAGCTAAAAGTTGTTCAATACGAGCGAGTCCGAGATGAACACCAAAGCGTTGAAATGGTTGGAGTAGTGAGTCAATAGTCACGAGTTACTAAAGAGAATTTTTGCAGAAAATTGAATTTTCTTAATAAATTGTACTGGCGATCGCGTCTCGGCTGTGAAAGAGGTTAAGTTACAATATCTCAGGGTGGTTTGACCTTAGACTAGAGATAGATTTTTATTTTAAGTGGAAATACGCAGATGTCACCAAAAGACGCAACAATAAGCTCGCAGAGTTTTGAAGAGCAAGCTCAAACTCGTTTACTTCTGTATTTATGGGATTTAGGTGGAATTGAGCAAGAAGTGAAAAAAGGCGATTTAAACAAAAAACTGATTCGAGGTAAAGAAAAATCGGCAAAATATAGCAGTATTTACGATCGCTTGGAGGAAGCTGGTGCGATCGCGCTTAAGAAAAAAGGTAGCTCGTTTACCGTTTCGCTGACAAACACGGGTTTACAAATGCTTGCTGAGGGTTTGCAAGCACCTGAGTTTCAGTTTGGGGGAAATCAAGTGGGTAGTGCAGTTGCAAATGGGCTACTCAAGTGGATTCGCTCTGTGGGTGATGGAATTAGTGTTTCTGAAGAAAAATCACCTGAAGCGGCTCAGATTGAGTCTTACGACGAATTTAAGCAGCTTACACTGGATGTTTACGATCGCCTGAATCAGGATTACAACCTAGAAAATCTCGTCCCCATCTATCGAATCAGAAGAGAAATTGGCGATCGTATAACTCGCTCTAACTTTAATGAATGGCTCCGTCAAATGCAAGCTCAAGGAATCTTTTTGCTTCAGGGTGGAGAAATGCTCGATATTACTCCTGACAAAGCTGAAGATTCAATTAAAACTTCTTTAGGAGAATTGCGCTACTACGCTACGCACTTAAATAACTAAATTTCCTCAATCATTTACTAAATACATCTACCTGAAAAAAATTCCTATGACTACATCTCCAATTGACGACATTCAAGCTGCTATAAAAAAAGAAAATCCCTTTGCTAGTTTAGCTATTGTTAGAGAGCAAGATATTTGGGATGGAAATTTTCCCGATCTTGAAAGTTTTAATGCTCATGCTTCCAATGCTGTTTTTGAAGCAATTAATAGGGTTCGCAAGGCAACCTCTGGACATAATAAAATAACTTCAATGGTAATTACTGCCCAAAAAGGAGTCGGCAAAAGTCATATTATTAGTCGCATTCGTCGCCGTTGCAAATTAGATGGAACTGCTTTATTTATCTATGCAGGTGTAGAAACATACTCTTTACACTTTATTAATCGTGAATTTCAACAGACTTTGGCTGAAAGTTTAGATCGAATTGGCAGTCAAAATGTCACACAATGGCAAGAATTAGCTACTTTTATGGTTAATAAAGTTTTGAAAACAAGTAACTCAGAAGCTAAGACTAATTCGGCTCAAAAGTTAGTAGCAACTCTGAACGATTCTACTCAAACAACTGAAAAAATTTATCGGTGGGTTGGCATAATGACAAGCAAATTCAGTAGACTGACAAGAAGCAAGCGTATTGATGTGGATCTGGTTCGGGCTATTTTTTGGACACTTTCTGAAGAACAAACTCCTTATGCCCTCAAGTGGTTATCAGGTAATGATTTATCACCCAAAAAAGCAGAAGAATTAGAATTACCAAAATCTAGCATCTTAGGTCGCGATTCCGAATCAAAAGCTTTTGAAAATATTAGCCAAATATTAAGTTTAGTTAGCGATTATCAAGCTGTTACTATTTGCTTTGACGAACTGGATACAGTGGATATTAGACGTAGTAAGGTAGGTTTAACCAGAACCCATGTTGTTGCTCAATTAATCAAATCTTTGGTTGATAGTATTAATTTATCTAGTGAGAGCAATGGTATAGTCATTTTAACAGTAATGATGCCCGATACTTGGAAGTGGAAAATCAAACAAATGCCAGGGGGAGTAGCAGATCGAGTTTCAGCCGCCAATGAGTCAATTCAGTTACAATTTATCGATGATGATTCGATAGTTGAGTTAGTCAAATTATGGTTGCAACCTTTTTATCAGCAAAGAAATTTAAACCCACCAACTGAAGTTTATCCGTTTGAAGAAAATCAACTTAGAAAACTAGGTAGTGAAAGCTCGGTGAGACGAGTTTTACAATGGTGTAGAGAACGTTGGTATGACGATAATGTTACATCTCCTCCGGTAGAAAATGCTTATAATAAAGAACTTGAATTACTCAAAAAAACTCGGACAATTTGGATAGAAGAAGAAGACAAGATTGCTAACGCTCTTTGTTTAGGTTTTCACACTTTATCTGGAAAAACTGTTAACGAGTTTCAAATCGAGCGCTTAGAAAAGAAGGTTGAACCAAACAAAGATAATAAAAAATATATCAAGTTTAAAGTCATTGGTAAACATAAGGGAAAAACTATCAAACTAGGAATATTAGTATTACAAAAGACGAACTCCAATTCAGTTATGGCTGGTTTAAGCCGTTTAGTTGCATATAAAAAGTTCGATTTAAATCGTGGTTGTTTTGTTCGTTCGAGAACTGTTAGCGAGACTGCTAGTAAAGCTCAGGAAAACTTGACAAAACTTTTATCTCCTCAATACGGTGGTATATATGCTGATTTTAAACCAGAAGATATCGAACCTCTTTTAGCGGTTTGGTTGGTGTATAAAGGCCGGGATGATTACGATCTAAAAGACAAAGATATTATTGATTTTGTCGATCGAAAAAAACTGGCAATCGATAATATTTTGATTCACAAAATATTAAGTGAGCCAACTGGAAAAATACCGGAGGGTTTGAGTGATGATTGATACAGCTTTATGTTTACCAGCACCAGATATTGAAGCTTTACTTCAAGGGCGAATTGTTGTTGCTCTATTCAAACAATATATAGATCCTGGTGAATTTGTTCTCTATCCCTCAGCAGTATCGCCTAGTTTATTACCTATTGAGCAATATTATCGCTCAAATTTTCTGCCAATAGCTCAAAATGCTCTTGTTCAACTCAACTCTGAAACACCACAAGTTAAGGCTTGGGCTAGTTGTGAATTTTGCCAAATTTTAGATGGTAGCGAATCTTGTGAAGCTTTATCGCGATTAACAATTTGGCAACCAGAAACTTTTCAAAAAATATTTGCCCAACAACCCTATATTTTTCTAGCTTATTTGCGTGTCTATAAGTTTGCTCAAGCAATAGAAGTATCGGCTATTGTAGATCCAGAAAATTTGTTTGTTGCATTATTGTCGCCCTTGTCAATTGAAGGTACGCAACCTGTTTTGAGCAAGACAATGTTTCAAAAGCGCTGTCAGCAATTACAAGCGCAACAGCCACCTTTTCATCCGGAATTGGAAGAATTGCAAAGTGCGATCGCGCAATTCAATGATTCATCAGCACCACTGCTAGCTAACAGAATCAGTCACTTTTTAGGTTGGAAAAGTGAAACACCTAATAAATTAGTCGATCCCCAAAAAGCATGGATTAAAAATATTGTTATCTTTGGTAATCGTAGTGATGAAAAAGATGCCAATAAAAGTAACTATCAAGCTGGTACAGACTTTGAACGAGTAGTTCATAAAAGTCTCGAATTTCTCGGTTTTGGTGTCGATCCTAATGCTAAGGGTGGTGCTGGTGGTATGGATTTATATTGCACTACACCATATTCTTTGGTGGGAGAGTGCAAAGCGGGTAAAAATATTCCTGATTCTACGGCTGAACAGTTATATAGAATTGGGATAAGACATCTGGGAAAAGAAGATTATGAAAGTGCTGTTAAGTTAATTATTGGTCCCGGTAAACCAACGAAATTTTTACAAGAATCTGCTCAAAAATCTACTATCAGTATCATTAAGCCTATGACTTTGCAAAAGTTAGTTGAATTAGAAGCCAAATTTCCAGGTTCAGTTAACTTGATTGAATTAAAGCCGTATTTAGAAGCTGGACAAATTGATGCCAGAATTGATGAGTATATTGAGAAAGTTTTAACAGAAATTAAGCTGCGATCGCACGTAGTTCAGGTTGTCAAAAACTACTTGGAAAAAACAGGTCTAGATAATGCTGAAGTCGGTTCACTACATGGCACGTATATTGGTTCAAATCATTCTCCATCGTTAACACCAAAAGAATTACACGAAATTTTAATTGAGCTTTCTTCGCCTTTAGCTGGCTACTTGGGTCGCAAAAAAGTCAACAACGAATCTCGCTTCTATTTTCTCCGCGACTTGCACATAGATTCACTTTTGACTCAATAATTTAATTAAACTTAATCTTTTCCTAACCAGAGCGATCGCATTTTCTCGTATAATATTCAATCCGTTTGAAAAACGAGATGGTGTTTTTACCCATTTTTTCACGACAATAAGTATCGATGTAGACCAAAAGTTATAATTTCTTGATTTTTGCCAGAAATAGTTGCCACTTAACTAGAAAAACTGTCAAAATAGATACAGAAATAAATTTGATAAGTTTGTAATGCAGGCTACGAGCGCCTTTTGCTCTCTCCTTGCCTCTGACGGAGAGAGCAATCGCATCTCAACTGGACTATTTCCCAGTAACGCCGCTAATCCAATCAAAATCCCTTCGGAGGTAAAGTAGATGAAACTTCATTTTCGCGGTAACAATTACGAAACTCAGCCAGTATCTTTAGAAGTAACTGAAGGCGCAGTTGGCGGTACTTATCGGGGTTCTGCTTGGAAAGTTCACCGTTTTCGTTTGAATCGCCGTCATCAACCTAGCCAAGAATTCATCTATCGCGGTGTTACTTACAAACGTGGTTAAGTTTTTCCACTTTTGACAAAGTTGAATAATAGTAAGATATTTTTACGAATCTTGCTGTTATTCCTTAACCAATTAATGACTGTTCCCTATTTATTAATTTTCTTT
This sequence comes from Oscillatoria salina IIICB1, assembly GCF_020144665.1. NCBI lineage: Bacteria > Bacillati > Cyanobacteriota > Cyanophyceae > Oscillatoriales > Oscillatoriaceae > Oscillatoria > Oscillatoria salina. The sequence continues at coordinate 43,433 of NZ_JAAHBQ010000042.1, forward strand.
TTCAAACAACAATAGGAGAGTAAAAATAATGAGATTTTCTTACCGTGGTGTTGGCTACGATCGCCAAAGTTTAAATCTGGAAGTTATTGAAGGCGAAGTAGCAGGTAAGTACCGAGGACAAGAAATTAGATACAAATATCCCAGACATATTCCTGAACTTCAGCCTAAAATCTACTTGCAATATCGTGGCGTTGCTTATAGCAAGCGTCCTGTAGTTAAATGTCAATCTTCACAGCTAGCTCAATCTAATTCTACTACTAATCCTTGTGCGTTTCTTAACAGTCAAGTAAATAGCGGCATTTCCTCCGAATCTGCACAAATTCACTTAAATAACATTCGTCGCAGTTTAGAACGCCGTATGGAAGCAGCTAAAGCTAGTGGAAATGAAGATTTAGTTCGTTTACTCGAACAAGAATCAAGGCAGTTATCGATTAATGTCTAATTCTACGATCGCCTAACCCTAAAGTCAACTATTTTTTTCCTGATTTAACAAAAAAAGTAGTTAGGGATTAGAGGTGAGTCCTTCGAGATAATTTGAGGAGGAAAAATGATGCTAAAGCCCAAGGTTTTTCAAGCTAGGGCTGATTTCGACTGTTAAAATTTAGTGTCAGCAAAAGAAATTGAAAGTAGGGAATGGCGATCTTGCTATTTTCCCTACTTTTGCTTATTATTCAACTCAATCATCGGGAAATTGCCAACAAGAAATACTTTCTACATTTTTGCTTCCACACTGACTACAAACAACCTCAAATGAGGAATCTACCCATTCGCTGTCACAGTCACGACAATGACAGAAAATATTTTTCCGGTTGGCTGTGTGAATTTTTTCCTGCCATTCCCGTAATCTGGCAGCGTCTTTTTTTAATTGCTCGTCTGACATTTTTGTCAACTATTTCTTAACAAGATTTTACTAAAAAATAATTGATTTTCTTGTTTGGCATTATATCACATCAAACAATGAAAATAAACATTCTGCTTATGCTCGTTAATCGCCTTTTTTTGGGGCAACAATAAAGGAATGCCGTTTTTCTTGATTAAATAATTTACCTAAATTCTAGCTTGGCATGATTGAGATAATCAATAGGGAGGTAACAGACGCCGCAACCCATGTAAAATTACGACAAATAAGAAAAAAAGATTGCGCAAGAAAATCGCATCAGGTAGCAAAGATAACGGTTTTTGTCTCCTCCCGCTAACCCTAACTTCAGCTAATTTCCTCCCCAAATTTTCCAGCCATTCCCTACTTTTAGGAAACTCCCATAAATCCCTAAGCCACTGCTGAGGAAAACCAACTTTTCCTACCGAAGCACCAATAATTCCACCTAAAATTGCGGCTGTAGAATCAGTATCGCCGCCGAGACGAATAACTTCTTGAATAGCAGTTGCATAGTCTGTTTGATGTCGCAACCAAATTTGAATTACGACAGGGACTGTATGATAAACATAACCAGTAACTCCTTGATTAAGTCCTAAATCTAGAGCAAATAATTCTGCTGATTGCTGTTTGATTGCACTCTCACAAGCTAGTTCAATTAATTCGAGAAATTCAGGAGCTTCTGGTGGTAAAATTTCTGTCATAAATTGAGAGTATGTTTCTGGAGATACCTTTGACTGATTGGTAGCAAAGCGTGCAGCGATCGCCACAGCTAACGCTCCCCATTCAGCTTTGGGATCTGTATGCGTAATTCTCGCCGAAACTTTTACCAACTCGCGCATTTTTTCCAAATTATCGCCATAACAAACACCGATGATTGCACTTCTCATCGCTGGTCCATTTCCCGCCGAAAATACACCACTACGATCTGGCGAAAAACCTAACCATAACTTCAAGATTGCTTTCAGGGTTGCCAGACCTAAATTAACAGGTAAACTTAACAACCAAAAGCGAAATTGCCAAGCAAGAGAGCGAGCAAATTTAGCTCGCTCTCCCCCCGAAACAATTAAAGCTTGAGCAACCATGCAAGTATGTTCTGTATCATCAGAAATCATTCCTTTACCAAAGCAAAAGCGATGTCGATCGATCCGAGAATAAATTTTTCGTTGTCTTTGCTTTGATAAACCTTCATAAGGAAGTCCTAAAGCATCTCCTACTGCCGTTCCCAGTAAACAACCAATAACAGAATCAACTTTTTGGGTAATTGATGACATCTTATTTGGTAATAAAATATAGTTAATGATATTTATTATAAAAAAAAGACGTTTAACGATCGCTGCGAGATTTTTCGGTAGGGTAAGTTGGTAATGGCGATCGCTACGGTTAAGAGAGTTGGTTGCTTAACTACTACACTAGGATCGGTAGGTTTGCCGATCGGTGTGATTTTCGTTGGGAAAGGATCTGGAAGTGGCAAAGGTTGTATTAGAAAATGTCTATAAAAGTTTTCGCGATCGCGGGGGTAGTAGTCAGGATACTATTGAACCTGTGACGACGGAACCGTTGTTGTCTCCTGCTGACACACCACCGCAGTTGAAGGCTGAAACGCGATCGCCAAAATCCATTAATGTGTTACGACGTATTAACCTAACAGTCAAAGATGGCGAATTTATGGTACTCGTTGGTCCTTCTGGTTGCGGGAAAAGTACGTTACTCCGCGTTATTGCTGGACTGGAAGAACTTACTGGTGGCAATATTTTCGTAGGGTCTACTTTAGTTAACAATCTTCCACCCAAGCAACGCGATATTGCAATGGTATTCCAAAATTACGCCCTTTATCCTCATCTCAGTGTTTACGATAATATCGCTTTTGGGTTACGACGCATGAGTAAAGGGGAAGCAGCAGAAACCGAGACAGCAACCCCAGATAACTCCAACCAATCTCAATTACCTCCTTGGGCAGAAGATTTATTTGTCGGTGTTACCAGAAAATTACCCAAAGGCTTACATTACGTTTCTGAAAAAGAAAAGAGTGTAGATGCGATCGTCCGCGAAGTAGCGAAATTATTGCAAATTGAACCTTTACTGAGACGACTCCCGAAAGAACTTTCCGGCGGACAAAAACAAAGGGTAGCATTAGGAAGGGCGATCGCGCGCAAACCGCAAGTGTTCCTCATGGACGAACCTCTCTCCAACCTTGATGCTAAACTGCGTGCGGAAACTCGTAGTCAAATTGTCAAACTTCAGCAACAATTAGGGACAACTACGATTTACGTCACTCACGACCAAACAGAAGCAATGACGATGGGATCTCGCATCGCTGTCATGAATCAAGGTGAAATTCAGCAGATTGCTACTCCCTTAGAAATTTATAACCGACCAGCAAATCGTTTTGTCGCCGAATTTATCGGTTCGCCACCAATGAATTTTATTATGGTAAAGGTAAATGCGCCTCTCCTCATTTCTCACGCACAGTTTAGACTTACCTTACCCGAAGCATGGTCAACATTTCTCAAACCTTATGATACGCGATCGCTACTTCTCGGTATTCGTCCCGAACATCTCCAAATTAGTCCCCCAGCTACCAAAAACTTACCTGTCAAAGTAGAATTAGTCGAAGCCCTCGGTAACGAAACTTATCTCACCGTCTCTCTTTCCGGTTCCATCGAACCACCCCTACAAGTCAGAATACCCCCAGAACGCATCGTTAAACCTGGTGACTCACTCTGGCTATCCATCCAAATAGATAAGATACACCTTTTCGACCCCCAAACAGGTAACGCGATCGGGGGACTAGGTTCAGTTAACAGTTAACAGTTAGCAGTTAGCAGTTAGCAGTGAACAGTTATCAGTTAGCAGTTATCAGTTAGCAGTTAGCAGTGAACAGTTAGCAGTGAACAGTTAGCAGTGACCAGTTATCAGTTAGCAGTTAGCAGTTATCAGTTATCAGTTAGCAGTTATTAGTTTATCCTCCTTGTCTCCCAGTCCCCAGTCCCCAGTCCCCAGTCCCCAGTCCCCAGTCCCCAGTCCCCAGTCCCCTCTAAACATTCCTCAAAAATTTTCCTCTTACTTTCAGATTATTAAGTTTTATTACTGGTTTATCTCCTTGGAGAGATAACCCCTCTATAAATTTTTGTTAAATTGATTGACATAGAGAACTAAATACCCATTACAGCAATTATGACTAACCCACAAAATACACCCATCACCAATCCTGAAGAACGCAACGCTTGGAATTTCGGTTTCACACCCCAAGCAGAAATCTGGAATGGTCGTCTAGCGCAAATCGGCTTTTTAGCTGCGGTACTAATCGAACTGTTCTCAGGTCAAGGTTTACTACACTTCTGGGGCTTAATGTAAGCCAGAGTATCACCAAAACCTAAATAATTTTCGTCAATTCTCAGTTAACTCACGGAGGAAGCAATTATGACTAACCCACAAACACCTATTACTAAACCAGAAGACCGTAACGAGTGGAAATTCGGTTTCACACCACAAGCAGAAATCTGGAATGGTCGTCTAGCGCAAATCGGCTTTTTAGCTGCGCTGCTAATCGAATTGTTCTCAGGTCAAGGTTTATTGCACTTCTGGGGCTTAATGTAGTCTGAATGCAGATTTGCTCCGAAGAGAATAAACATGGTTCTAGGGTGCATTTTATAGCACCCTAAACTGTTTTAGGGGAAATACTACCAATGCTGTTGGAACAGTCAAAGATACAATAAGGCTAATATTTGAAATTCTCCTTAATTTCTAACTTATGACCACAGCGACCAAAGTTAAGACTGAATACGAAGCAGTTATTGGACTGGAAACCCACTGTCAGCTTAATACGAAGACAAAAATTTTTAGTGCTGACTCGACAGAATTTGGTTCACCTCCGAATACTCATATCTCTCCGATTACTCTCGGTTATCCTGGGGTTTTACCCGTCCTGAATGAGAAAGTTCTCGAATATGCAGTGAAAGCTGGTTTAGCTTTGAACTGTAACATTGCTCCTTACAGTAAATTTGACCGTAAACAATATTTTTATCCGGATTTACCGAAAAATTATCAAATTTCGCAGTTCGATCTGCCGATCGCGGAACATGGTTGGTTAGAAATTGAACTTCTCGATCAAAAGACGAAAGAACCAATTCGCAAAAAGATTGGGATTACTCGCTTACACATGGAAGAAGATGCAGGTAAGCTGGTTCATGTAGGTAGCGATCGCCTTTCTGGTTCGACTCATTCTTTGGTCGATTTTAACCGCGCTGGAGTCCCCTTATTAGAAATTGTCTCGGAACCGGATTTGCGATCGGGTCAAGAAGCGGCAGAATATGCTCAAGAGTTACGTCGGATCGTGCGCTATCTTGGCATCAGTGACGGTAATATGCAAGAAGGTTCTCTGCGCTGCGATGTGAATATTTCTGTGCGTCCCGTGGGACAAAAAAAGTTTGGGACGAAGATTGAAATCAAGAATATGAACTCCTTTAGCGCAATCCAAAAGGCGATCGATTATGAAATTGAACGTCAAATTAAAGCTTTAAATGGGGGAGAAACTCTGGTTCAAGAAACTCGACTTTGGGAAGAAGGTAGTCAACGGACTAAAGGTATGCGTAGTAAGGAAGGTTCGAGTGATTATCGCTATTTTCCCGAACCGGATTTACCACCAATTGAAGTTTCTCAGCAGCAACTCAAGCAATGGAAAGCTGAACTTCCCGAACTTCCCGCGCAAAAGCGATCGCGCTATCAACAAGAGTTAGGACTTTCTGCTTACGATGCTGAGGTTTTAACTGAAGATCGTACGGTGACAGAATATTTTGAAGCTGTTGTAGCTGCGAAAGCTAACCCAAAGCAGGTAGCTAACTGGGTGATGGGAGATATTGCTGCTTACTTGAATACGAATAAACTCAGTATTACTGAAATTGCGCTGACACCTTTAATTTTGGCTGAGTTGATTCAGTTAATTGAAGAAGGTACGATTAGTGGTAAGATTGCTAAAGAAATTCTCCCGGAACTCTTGACTAAGGGGGGTTCAGTCAAAAAACTGGTCGAAAGTAAGGGAATGGTGCAAATTTCCGATTCTGGAGAACTGGAAAAAATTATTGATGAGGTCTTAGCTGCACATCCCAAAGAAGTTGAACAGTTTCACAATGGTAAAACAAAACTGAAAGGTTTCTTTGTGGGACAGGTGATGAAGAAAACTAGCGGACGTGCAGATCCGAAGTTGACTAATCAACTGTTGGGTAAAAAGCTAAAATAGCGATCGCTTAACTGTTTGGAGACGCGCAGTGTCGCGTCTCGACTATCAACCGAAACCTTTACTCAGTTTTTACACAATCTTTACAGAAAAAACAAATTAGGGGGTGACACCCCCTAGCCCTAAAATGATATATTGTGTTAGCAAGATGCACCCTGATGATTGGGAGGGTCACAGTTTGTGACTCTCTTTTTTTTGTCGGACTCAAGTTTTTCGCTCTTTTCCAGAAAGCTAATCAAAAGCAAGATCGCGAGCAATTTTTTCCATTTGAATTTGCTCTGATGTTCGCTCTACTCGTTTAAGCACAATAATCATTTTTCGATCTTCAAATCATATTACTGTCAAAAAAATTTGTCTTAGGGGGTGACACCCCCCACCCCCAAGATGCTATATTGTGATAAGTAGATGCACCCTGATAAGAGGGAGAGTCACCACCCGTGATTCTCCCTTTTTTTCGTTCCCAGAGTTAAGAGTAAAAACCTTTCCCCAAAAAAAATCAAAAAAGGGGTGACACCCCCCACCCCAAAGTGATACTCTTAAATTAAGTAGATGCACCCTGACGATC
>NZ_JAAHBQ010000043.1 GCF_020144665.1 Oscillatoria salina IIICB1
TAGTGCTGGTTTATTTGGTTGAGAATTCCTCAACTGTTCGAGAAACGCATCCTCTCCTTGATTAACAGGGAGTGGGTTCAACAGTCCACCACCACCAGGAGTCCAAAGGAAAGGAGCCACTCTACCAGCCAAACTTCCTAATCCCGAAAGAAGTCCCGACCCACTTAAGCTCAAACCTGTAGCTTCTCGAACTAATAACCCCGATGGGTCAGTATAAATTAGAGGACTATTTTTGATATTAATCTTAGTCCCACGTCCCAATCTTTTTTTTATCTACTCATCTATTACTACGGTAATTGAAAAACCAGAAAGATGAAGCCGAACGTTTTCGTCCTTTTCTTCCTTTTTCTGCATAAGAGCGTTACCCTCTTTAATCGCCACAACTTTTGCACCAGAATCAATCGCCGTGTTTACTTCGTCTAATCCAAAAAATGAAAGACCTTCTTCTCTCGAAATTCTTAAGCCAACTTTTAGTTCTTTCAATTTACTTCTCCAAATTTCTTGATTGATTCAATTGACTTGGCTTCATCCCTAACCAGATTTGTTGTCCTGTTTCCTTAAATCCTAATACTACCGCATCAATAGAGGCACCTACTGCTGGATACTCCGAAGGTTTCATAACACCTTCGTCTTTAAAATCTGTAATTTGAACAAGACCTATAAATTCTATGCCTGGAAGTAAAACGAATACCCCAAATGGCCAATGTTTTGTAACTACCCCTGTCAACTTAGTTCCTACTTTTAAATATTTTTTGATTTCACTCCATGATTGTGTATTGCTCATTCTATTCAGAAAGTCTCCTTATGGCATTATTTAAAACATCGAAGTCTTCATGTGGAATTGGAATTTCTATTGATGGTCCGCCTTGGTACGGACGTTCATGTTGTTTAATTCGCGCATCATAGGTATCTTTTTTTATATCAACTTCCAAGACTCCTTCATCATAATATTGTGCATATTCATCAGCCAAACTCTTTTGTTTGGCAAAGTAAGCTAAATTATCTCCTCCAGGGTCTGAGAAATCTTCGGGATGAAATCCCTGGGTGAGCAGCTTCTGTCCCATGCCTGGTTGCGGAGCTTTGTAGATAGTCACAATGTCATCGTCATCATCACAATCATTAAGATTATCTATGTCTGGTAATAGAATTTTGGGTTCTTCTTTGAGCTTGGGTGGAAGACTACGACGTACAGGAGGAGGTAACAATTCTGGTTTATTTGGTTGAGAATTCCTCAACTGTTCGAGAAACGCATCCTCTCCTTGATTAACAGGGAGTGGGTTCAACAGTCCACCACCACCAGGAGTCCAAAGGAAAGGAGCCACTCTACCAGCTAAACTTCCTAATCCCGAAAGAAGTCCCGACCCACTTGAGAGCAAACCTGTAGCTTCTCGAACTAATAACCCCGATGGATCAGTATAAATTAGAGGACTATTATTTACATATCGATAAAGATTAACATCCCCACCATCAAACCCAATCGGGTCTTCACTAATAAACCGCCCTACCCCAGCATCATAATACCGCGCCCTGTAGTAATAAAGTTCTGTCTCCTCATCCAACTCCCGTCCGGTATAACCAAAACGGAAATCCACATTCGGATTCGTCTCACTCTCTACCTGACCAAAACTCTCATAGGTAAAGTGATTAACAACAGTCCCCTCACTATCAATTACATCCCGAATCGTCCCCTGATTGTCCCCTAGCCCCCAAAATACCTCTCCGTTAGCATTTTCGGTCACAAGAACCTGGTCAATCTCCGTTCCATGCAGGAATCTTTCTGTCTGATTCCCCTCCCCGTCAAAAACTAAAGCAATATGGTCGCCATCATAGACAAACCTTTCAACCTCAGCAACTCCCGCACCATCCCCATCCGCATCTACCGACTTACTAAGACGATGGTCAAACACATCATAAGTGTATTCAGCTTCAGCAGTGACATTAGCCTCTACATCCTTAGTCACTACAGCAACTAACCGATTGCGATAATCCCAATCATACTCAGTAACTTCTCCAGTGGCTATCTCAACCCGACGAATCCGATTTCCCTCATAATCGTATTCATAGTTATAAATTCCATCCGAGCGTAACTGATTGTTTTCTCCTGTCACATAACCTGTATTGACTCGATTTCCATTCTCATCATAGGTATAACTCTCATCTTCTTGGTAATTGTAATCCGCATTCACCAACTGGTCAGTTAAGTCATAACTGTACTCAGAAGTCCCATCGGGAGAAACTAACTCAATTAGACGATTCCCAGCATCATAAGTCCAACTGTAATCGGCAATAACTTCACTATTGTTACGATGAGTTAAAGTCGTCAACCGTCCCACCTCATCATAAGTATAATTACTTTCACCGATTAACTGCGTCCCCGTCAAGTCCCCATAATGAGTCATTCGGGTCATTTGGTCAGCAGCATCATAATCCATCTCCACCCGCTTCTCACTGACACCATTCCCAGACTGCGTAATCTCAGTGACGCGATTCAAATCATCATAGCTAAACGCCTCTCTACCCGCTTGTAATCCACCGATAGTATCCGTCACTGATAGCAAATTATCAACAGCATCATAGGCGTAGTTAAGAACGACTGAGGGGACATTTGAACTGCCAGTATTATCCACTTCCACTAAGCGACCCTTCTCGTCATAACGGTAGCTGTAAGTCGCATCGGGGTCGCTGACTCCAATTAACTGACTGGCTGCATCATAGCTGTAGTCAATAGTTCGTAGTGGATTGTCTTCTACATCTAACCACACTTCTGAGGTCTGACGGTTAAGGTCATCGTAGGTAAATTCAGTCTGGTGCTGGTTACGGTCGGTGGTGGCTACCAAGTTTCCTACTCGGTCATAGCTGTAGGTAGAAGTTATAGCGCGTAGCGCTATAAAATATTCATCATTCAGTCTCTATATAGAGGGCAAAAATCTCGATTATGCAAATTTGCTCAAATTATGGGGGTGGGTTAGTTAGCCAACGCACCCAAAGTTACTTATCACCACGAATCTTGAGTTAACTGAGCTTCTAAATTATCTGATTGATCTCTCGATGTTCGCTAACTCCTTCGTAAGCATAGCGGTTGTAGTCGTTATCCACGATCAGCTTTTCGAGATAAGTAACTCGCTCGGCTGAAGCAGGATGAGTATCAGACCAACTTGTCGCTCTGTTACCTTCTCTTTGAGCCATAATAGCCATGAAATTACGCAAACCATCAGCAGCATAGCCTGCGGGGTTCAAGACTCTCGTTCCCAAAATATCAGCCTGTTGCTCTTGAGCGCGACTGTTTGCCTTCGAGCCTAACTCCAGGATCTGATCTAAAGAAATAGGTGTATTTTTCGGGAGTAAATCCTTAATAACCTGAAACACAATTTCTTCAACCATTGTCTCGTAAGTATGAGAGAACACAGAATGAGCAATTTCGTGACCGATTAAACCAGCCAACTCAGCTTGGGTATTAATAGCTTTGATGGCTCCGGTATTGATAAATATCTTGCCTCCAGGAAAAGTAAAAGCATTTAGATCGGGATCTTTAACAACGTAGTATTCGTAGTCAAAATCGCGTCCCATGTAGGGTTCGAGTCTGCCACCAATGCCTTTGATGTAATTAAGTAGTTCGGGGTTTTCTACCAATTTTCCTTGCGATCGCAATTTCTCGACTTCAGCATTGGCTAACTGTTCTCCAAATGCTGACTCACCCTTAAGCAACAGACCAATCATATTAATCGCCGAAACGCCTTGCGCCCAATCTCCTTGCGAAATCCCAAAACCACCTGTAATTGCTTGTAAAATGCCGAGCGCGATCATCTGCGCTTTAACATCGCTCAAAAAACGACCCATATACTCGTCCGCCATTTCGGCAAATTCGGGAGCATCAGGATGGTCAACTAGAATCAAAGCAAATTGACGTGCAGCAATAGAAGCTTCGAGGTATTTTTTCTTAGCCGCGAGAATTTTAACTTTGGTTCTAATTACTTCTGGTTCGGCTGGATATAATTCTGAAACTTGCTCCATAATTTCCGTAGGATCGATATCTTTGAGATATCTTTCACAAGCTTCTTCATCTTCCAGACAAGCTTCGGCTAGCTTTAAATGAGCGGGAATAAATTGAGGATAATCCTTGATCAGCCGTTGCAAATACAAAAATTTTTTGCTATCGAGATCTCTTGTGATTCCGTCTAAAGCATTTTCCCACAGTCGTTGACCGCCGCCTAATTGTTCGATCTCAAAAATTGGCTCTGGTACTGTGGAATTGCGAGTCGGAGTAGGAAACGATGGTTTAGCTTGTCGATAGTAAGCCATAGCTTGTTCTTGGTTTCCTTCTTGCCAAAGTTGGTCTCCTTGAGCTAACAGTTGTAAACGATTAGCTTGGGCTAGTTCAACGGCTGATTGGGATCTAACTGGGGCTGGCAAAAGTAAGTTGAGGAATGTACTCAAGCTAAGGAATAAAACCATTCCTACAGCTAGCCAGCGTAAGTTTCGCGTCGGTTTCATCGCTATTAAGTCCTGAGAATTCAGTCAGAGGATTTTTGGCTCCTCTATAGCGATCTCGTAGAAAAATTTCTTTTTTTATGCGTAAGTTCCCTTTTTGTAATATTTTGTAATTTTTCTGGGTGAATGAGGGCGATCGCCCTCACGAAAATCTAATTCAAGTTCAACTTAATACCCAATTAACGAGCGTACGAACGGGAAAACCAGTTGCTCCGGCATTATTAACACCGCTTTCTCGATCTGCCCAAACTGGACCCGCAACATCGAGATGCGCCCAAGGTGTTTTCTCAACAAATTGCTGTAAAAATAACGCTGCTGTGATTGCACCACCTGCGCGAGAACCAGTGTTTTTCATATCAGCAATGGGAGACTTCATTAACTCAAAATAATTAGTTTCCAAAGGCATTTGCCAGAATTTCTCACCAGCTTTGGATGCAGCTTGTTTAATTTCGGCAGCTAAATTTTCGTCAGTACTCCACAAACCAGAAATATCATCACCGAGAGCGACAATACAAGCACCTGTAAGAGTTGCCAGATCGACGATCGCATCAACTGCTAATTTTTCGGCAAAGACTAAAGCATCAGCGAGAGTTAAACGTCCTTCCGCATCAGTATTATTAACTTCAATAGTTTTGCCATTAGAAGCCTTAAGAATATCGCCAGGGTGCATCGCCTTACCACTAATCATATTTTCCGTAGCTGCACAGATAAAATGGACTTCTACATCAGGTTTAAGTTGCGCGATCGCCTTAGCCGCACCCAAGGTAGCTGCACCTCCACCCATATCCATTTTCATCGTTTCAATACCGCTACCAGAAACTTTTAAATTCAAGCCACCCGAATCAAAGGTTAAACTTTTACCAACTATTGCTAATTTACGCTTAGGCGTACCTTCTGGTTTATAAGCCAGGTGAATAAACTTAGGCGGCAAATCCGAAGCTTGAGCCACACCTAAATATGCACCCATTCCCAATTGTTCGCAAGCTGATTTTTCAAGAATTTCACTCGTTAAACCATATTCAGCCGCAATTTCTTCAGCAGTTTCAGCCATTGTAATTGGCGTAACTTCATTAGCTGGTGCAGCCACCAATTCTCTCGCTAAAATTACCCCAGAACAGATCGCTTCCGCACGCTGAATTGCTTCTGGTTGAGAATTTAAACCAATCAGATGGACAGTTTCGAGTTTTGCACCTTTATCTTCCGGTTCCGACTTAAAACGGTTATCCAGATGCAAAGCAAGAATCATACCTTCCGCGATTACCTGCGCTGTCGCGGCTGCGTCATTCTCAACTACAGGTAAACTCACACCGAGAGTCTTACTTTTTTCCTTCTTCGCGATCCGAGCGATCGCGGCGGCTGCCTTTCGTACTGTATCTAACTGTAACTCGTCAGCTTTACCCAATCCCACTAAAATAATTTTCCGAATCGGACTGTTACTACCAACGCGAGTCACCGTAGTGCTTCCCGCTTTACCTTCAAACTCTGATTCCGCAATTAACTCTTTAATCGTACCGGACAGTTTCTCGTCTAACTGAGCGAGTTCGTCAGTGACTTCCACCGCTTCCTCGAATAAACCAACAGCTAACGCATCTCCAGTCCAATCTAATTGTGGCGTATCAACTGCTCTAATTTGCATTCTGGGCTTCTATCTTGAACTACCTTATTTAGTTTAGAGGCGATCGGCGATCGGGGATTAGGGATCGGGTTCAGTTACCAGTGAACAGTTATCAGTTACCAGTTTATTCCCTAATTCCTCCAAGTCTTCCCCATCTTCCCCATCTTCTCCATCTCCCTTGTCCCCAATCAGGACTGATAACTGACAACTGATAACTGATAACTGGTCACTGAAAACCCCAGTCCCCAGTCACCACCTCCCCAGTCACCACCTCCCCAGTCACCACCTCCCCAGTCCCCAACGAGTTGAAATTAACTTGTTAGGCTAAGGCAGGATAAAGATATCATGGCTAGTATTGGGCAAACGAAGGGCAATGCTTAAGGAACGAACTAACAAAAAAATTCCGCTAGCGCTAAGTTTAGGCTTAGTTCTAGCCGCACTATTGGGGACTACCACGTTAGCTTTAAGATGGACTGGCTTGTGGGAGCGCTATCTTGGTGGTGAGTCTACACCCAAACAAACCTTAGTAGAACAGCAAGCAGATGAAGAATCAGAGGTCCTACCGCTAGTATCACAGTCAGCCGGAGAACGAGCTTCCAGCTTAAAAGCGATCGCCTCTGGAAAAAAGTCTCTCGATCGCAGTCGCGCTCGTTATTTGTTGGCAACCGATCTAATTAAACAACAGCGCGGACAAGAAGCGCTCAAATGGTTAAACGGTCTAGAGAAAGAATATCCTACTCTCGCGCCACAAATTGCTTGGAAAAGAGCAGAAGCTTATCAACTAACTGGGGAAGAAGATCGAGCTGAAGAAAACTTCAAAAAAATTATCGAAGATTATCCCGAGTCGCCAGTCGCCGCCGAAGCATTATATTTACTGGGACAAACTGAATCAGAATATTTAGAACGAGCGATCGCCGAATTTCCCTCTCATCCTCGTACTGTGGAGATAATTCGTCAGAAACTTGCCGAAGACCCGAATCAACCGCAGTTGATGATAACTTTGATCAAAAATGCACCTCAAGCAGAGGGTATTGAGACAGTTCGCGCTCGTTTAACTGACAAATACGCAGGTGAATTAGCACCCTCAGACTGGGAAGCGATCGCTGATACTTATTGGGAACAAATGGAATATGGGAGAGCCGCAGAAACTTATCGCCAAGCAACTCCCAATGCTGAAAATGCCTATCGCGTAGCTAGAGGCTACCACATCCAAAAGAAAAAAGATTTGGCTAAAAGTGCTTATCGCCAATTAATCGCCGAATATCCTGATGCTCCCGATACGGCTCAAGGTTTATTCCATCTGGCTAGTTTATCAGAACCTCAAGAAGCTTTAGGCTATCTAGACCAAATTATCGAAAACTTTCCTCAACGCGCCCCAGAAGCTTTGGTGGCAAAAACTGAACTCCTCAACGATCCCCAACAAACAGCTCAAGCTCGTCAGTTACTCTTGAGTAAGTATCCAACATCAGAAGCAGCCGCCGAGTATCGCTGGAGACTAGCCAAGGAAAGTGCTAATTCGGGGAACATTCTCGAAGCTTGGGAATGGGCGGGTCCGATCGCTACAAATAACCCAGACAGCGATCTTGCACCAAAAGCTGGTTTTTGGGTTGGTAAATGGGCGCAACAGCTCGAACGTACTGAAGATGCTCAAAAGGCTTTTGAGTATGTCATCGCCCAGCATCCCCAGTCTTATTATGCGTGGCGATCGGCAGTGTATTTAGGTTGGGATGTCGGTGACTTTGACACGGTACGGGACATGATTCCGGAAGTCGCCAAGCCACAGTTTCTACCTCGACCACCCGCAGGTTCGGATCTGTTTAAAGAATTGTTTCAACTCGGTCAAAATGAAGATGCTCAAACTCTCTTTCAAGCCGAAGTCGGCGGTAAAGAGGAACTCAGCGTCGGCGAGCAATTTACCGAAGGCTTGATTTTGTTAACCGAAGGCAAAAATCTCCAAGCGATCGACCGGGTTTGGAGTTTGAAACTGCGAGAATCTCCAGAAGAACAAGCAGAATGGCAAAAATTACGCGAAACGCCTAAATACTGGCAAGCTTTATTCCCCTTTCCCTATGACGATCTAATTATTCAATGGTCTAAAAAACGAGAAATCAATCCTTTACTGGTGACATCTTTGATTCGCCAAGAGTCTCGTTTTGAAAAAGAAATTACTTCTTCTGCTGGTGCAGTTGGTTTGATGCAAGTGTTACCAAGTACGGCGGAAGATGTGGCTGGCAGAATTAATCTGGAGGAATATTCGCTAACCGATCCTTCTGACAATATCAACTTGGGTACTACTTATTTGGACTTTGTTCATGAGCAGTACAACAATCACTCAATGCTGGCGATCGCTTCTTACAATGCAGGTCCGGGTAATGTCGCTAGTTGGTTACAAAAATATAGTTTCTCCGATCCCGATCGCTTTGTCGAACAAATTCCTTTCCCGGAAACGAAAGGCTATGTGGAATCAGTTTTTGCTAATTACTGGAACTATCTACGCCTCTACAACCCCGAAATTGCTCAGTTAATGTCTCAATAGGGAATTGGGGATTGGGGACCCTTGGATTGGGGACTGGTGATTGGGGACTGGTGATTGGGGACCCTTGGATTGGGAAACAAGGACGATAAACTGATAACTGGTCACTGTTCACTGGTCACTGTTCACTGTTCACTGATAACTGTTCACTGATAACTGTTCACTGATAACTGATAACTAGCAATTATGCCTCCCACAGAAGTAGAAACAGCACCAGAACAAGATCGCTATCTCGATGAATTACCCAACGATGTCGAGATGTCTCTTTTTGACCACCTCGAAGAGTTACGACTGCGAATTTTTTACTCTCTAATCGCTGGTATATTAGGTGTAATTGGCTGTTTCTTTGCTGTTCGCCCAATTGTTCGTCTGCTTGAAGTTCCTGCCCAAGGAGTAAAATTTGTTCAGTTGGCTCCAGGAGAATTTTTCTTTGTCTCTTTGAAAGTAGCAGGATATAGTGGTTTGCTCATTGCTAGTCCTTTTATCCTTTATCAAATTATTCAGTTTGTTTTACCAGGGCTGACTCGTCGGGAACGTAGCTTACTCGGACCGATAGTTTTAGGTTCAAGTATTCTCTTTTTCGTTGGATTAGCCTTTTCTTATCTTGCTCTAGTTCCGGCGGCGCTGAATTTCTTTATCAGTTACGGAGCAGATGTGGTTGAGCAACAGTGGTCAATTGACAAGTATTTTGAATTTGTGCTGCTGTTAATGTTTAGTACGGGTTTGGCGTTTCAAGTCCCGATTATTCAGTTACTTTTAGGGACTTTGGGTATTGTCTCCTCACAGCAAATGCTGGCTGGATGGCGCTTTGTGGTTTTAGGAGCAGTAATTTTAGGCGCAGTGTTAACCCCTTCTACCGATCCTGTCACTCAATCTCTCCTCGCTGGGGCGGTACTGAGTCTTTATTTTGGCGGTATCGGTATGGTTAAGTTATTTGGTAAGTAGCGATCGCCACTCACTAATTCTTTAAACGATCCATTCTGACTCGATCTCACCCAAATCTAAAGGAATACTGACAGCTTTTCCCAGTCGAGGGCGATCGCGCGTCTTCTCAAGATACTCTTCCACTTGAGCAACTGCTCCCCACGCTTCTAAATAACTAGAAACTGCATTCAAATGCTCGATATATTCTATTTCACTCAAAGGAAACGAGGCTTGCTCTAAATACTTCCACATCACCTGCACGTAAATCCTGCCTTTAATCTTCCTAAGCTGGATATCATAAGATTTTCCCCATTTGTTGAGCAGCAATTGTTGC
Organism: Oscillatoria salina IIICB1; assembly: GCF_020144665.1. NCBI lineage: Bacteria > Bacillati > Cyanobacteriota > Cyanophyceae > Oscillatoriales > Oscillatoriaceae > Oscillatoria > Oscillatoria salina. The sequence continues at coordinate 9,895 of NZ_JAAHBQ010000043.1, forward strand.
AGTTCTTGTCCGGTCATGTACACTAATTTTTTGATTTTAACAAGGTTTATTTACAATTTTTTATAATTAGATTTTACCTCGGCTAATAAGCATTGAATACGGCTTAAGCTTTACTTCTTAATGATGTTGACAAACAAAAGAACAAACCACTAAGGTAAATTTTCTGCAATAATAATCCAAGACCTCGTAAACCTTTTTAAACAACAATGAGAGAGCAAACCGACTTGGTTGTCCAAGTATAGGTAGCTCGCAGACACAGACAAACTTAAAAATACCAGCACAGGTTTGAGCTAGGTCTAAACTGAGAAAAAGGTTAAGAAATGCAAGCTCTAGCGCCGTGCTGGCTTGAGAAAAGTATACGATTCCCTAGGAGTTATGGCACAAATTTCCGGATCTTCCGATGTACCCGATATGGGTCGTCGTCAATTCATGAACTTATTGACCTTCGGTACAATCACTGGTGTAGCAGCAGGAGCGCTGTATCCAGTTGTCAAATATTTCATTCCCCCTTCTAGCGGAGGGACAGGTGGTGGTGTCACAGCGAAAGACGCTCTAGGTAACGACATCGTTGTCAGTGATTTTTTAGCGAGTCACAGTACAGGTTCTCGGACACTCGCTCAAGGATTAAAAGGCGACCCCACCTATGTGATCGTCACAGAAGACAAAGAAATAGCTAGCTACGGATTAAATGCAGTTTGTACTCACTTAGGTTGCGTCGTTCCCTGGAATGGAAGCGAGAACAAATTTATTTGTCCTTGTCACGGTTCTCAATACAACGCAGAAGGTAAAGTCGTGCGCGGTCCGGCACCTTTATCCTTAGCACTGGTTCACACTAATGTCACCGAAAACGACAAACTGGTATTTACAGATTGGGAAGAAACCGACTTCCGTACAGGTGAAGACCCTTGGTGGACATAAAAAGAAAGATTGACGTTTGCTTGTAATTAATTTAGATACTGAATTTTGATTTCCTTTACACCAGAGATGAGAACACCTTCAATCACAGCAATAGGGCGCATCCTCAAACAGAGTATCGCCAAAACAACAATCATTGCGATCGCAATGATTGCTTTTTTCTTCGCTAGCGACATCGCCCTACCTAATTCGGCGGCGGCTTATCCCTTCTGGGCGCAACAAACCGCCCCAGAAACTCCTCGCGAAACTACAGGACGAATTGTTTGCGCTAACTGCCACCTCGCAGAAAAACCTGCTGAAGTAGAATTACCTTTGTCTGTACTACCAGACACCGTATTTGAAGCTGTCGTCAAAATCCCCTATGACTTAGATAGTCAGCAAGTGTTAGGCGATGGTTCCAAAGGCGGTTTAAATGTCGGTGCAGTCTTAATGTTACCTGAAGGCTTCAAGATTGCTCCCCCAGAGAGAATTCCCGAAGAATTGAAGGAAAAAGTCGGGGATACCTACTTTATGCCTTATAGTGCAGACCAAGAAAACGTAATTTTGGTTGGTCCACTACCGGGAGAACAATACCAAGAAATTACCTTCCCCATTCTTTCTCCCGATCCCAAAACTGACAAAAATGTTTACTTTGGTAAATATCCCATTCACCTAGGCGCTAACCGAGGTCGCGGTCAAGTTTACCCTACAGGTAATCCAAGCAATAACAACGTTTTCAACGCTTCGGTAGATGGTACGATCGCCGATATTAGCTTTGAAGAATATGTCGGCTACTCACTCAGCATTGAAACTCCCGACGGGGAAACAGTCGTCGAAAATATTCCCCCAGGACCCGAATTAATTGTTTCTCAAGGACAGCTAGTAACTGCCGGAGAAGCCCTTACTAACAATCCTAACGTTGGTGGTTTTGGTCAAGAAGATGCTGAAATTGTCTTACAAAGCCCCAATCGCATCAAGTGGTTGTTGATATTTATCGCCGGAATTATGCTTGCACAACTATTGCTGATTATCAAGAAGAAGCAAGTAGAAAGAGTCCAAGCTGCGGAAATGAATTTCTAAGTTTCTCCGCTTCAATTTAGTTAAGACTACAAAAGCTTTAAATGCTTTTGTAGTCTTTTTTTTGAGAATTGTTCTGGATTAATACCTTTTTCGCGCAAATGCTGTAATAATTTTTGGTAGTGTTGTTGTTCTTGTTCGAGTTGCGCGATCGCCTCTTCAGCCCGTTGTGCTAATTCCACCTAAGTGAGAAACTTAACTCCATCAGGACGATAAATTACAGCTATTTGTAAATTGTAAAAAGATGAGGGACTAGGAACTAACGATCGCTACTAATTATCAACTATTAACGAGCAACTGCTAAGATAAAAAGTTTTCAGTAGAATAGGGAAAAACCAGCGATCGCTGCTGAGACTAAAACTTGGTAAAACCGCAAAAAAACAGAGATGAATACAATATTAGCAGGTCGTTATCAGGTCGTGAAACACTTAGGTGGTGGGGGTTTTGGTCAGACTTTTCTGGCGAAAGATACTCATTTACCAGGTCATCCTCATTGTGTGGTGAAGCAACTGAAGCCAAAAATTGAGGATGCAGCTACCCTAGAGGTAGCCAAACGTCTTTTTGACCGCGAGGCAGAAACATTATATAAATTAGGCGATCGCGATCGCATTCCTCGACTGTTGGCTCACTTTGAGCAAAATCAAGAATTTTATCTGGTTCAAGAATATATTCCAGGTATTTCTCTCGACGAAGAAATTACTCCCAGTAAGCAGTTAAGTGAAACTCATGTCAGAACACTTTTAACCGATATTCTTGAAGTGTTAGCATTTGTTCATCAGGAAAATGTCATTCATCGCGATCTTAAACCTGCTAATCTGATTCGCCGCGAAAAAGATGGCAAAATAGTTTTAATTGACTTTGGCGCGGTTAAGTACAGCACGCAAGCAAGTAGTCTTCAAGGAGAAACCAGTTTAACGATCGCGGTAGGTTCTCCTGGTTATATGCCGAGCGAACAACAAGCTTTTAAACCTCGTTTTAGTAGTGATGTCTATGCGGTGGGAATTCTGGCTTTGCAGGCTTTAAGTGGTTTATCAGCCCGCGATCTACCTCAAGATGACAATGGAGAATTTGTTTGTCATTTATTACCCAATCGTACCCCAATCGATCCTAATTTCGCCGCAGTAATTGAAAAAATGGTGCGCTACGATTATCGTCAGCGCTATCAAAATGCTGGGGAAGCCCTCGCTGCACTGAAACAACTACCACCACTAGAGCAACAAGTAGGTTACGATACACCAACTATTTGCACTCCGGTTGCACCAAAATCACCGACAACCCCACAAAATAGCGATCTACCAACTCAACCTTTAGTACCTGCTAAAGCTGTAGTTAATAGCGACTTACCGACACAAAAATTAGCTCAACCGGAATCTAACCCAGAGGTAAACAGCTACACACCAACAGAAGTAATTAGTCAACCAAAAACCGCACCTCAAACTGAGAAAACCCCAAGCAAAAACTGTCCGAAATCCTTTCCGAAACCTTTAGCGATCGCAGGTATGGTAGCAGCAGTGGGTTTAAGTTTATTCCTGGGTACAACTTATCTATTTTCTGAAGATCCAGAAGCGTCTGTCGAGATTGCACGAGAGACTAACTTAAGCGCAGACGAACTTTTACTCAAAGCAGACGAATTGCGTAAAGCCGAAAAATATCTAAGAGCGATCGCCACTTACCAACAAGCGATCGCCCTAGACTCAGAAATTCCTGAAGCTTATTGGGGACTTTGCTACAGCCTGAACCAAACTTTAGCATCTCGACGCGCCCTCGAAGCTTGCAATCGCGCCCTCGAACTCAACCCTAACTATCCCGAAGCATTTTGGAGTAAAGGTACAGCCTTAGCAGACTTACAAAAACCAGCAGAAGCGATCGACGCTTACGATCGCGCGATCGCCCTCGAGCCTAATTTTGCTCAAGTTTGGAATAATCGCGGCACTGCTTTAATGGAACTAGAACTTTACCAAGAAGCTTTAACAGCCTTTGAGAAAGCAGCCGAGATCGATCCTAACTTTGTGGACGCTTGGGCAAACCGAGGTGGAGCATTATGGGCGCTGCAACGCTACGACGATGCGATCGCTTCTATGGATAAAGCACTGGAAATCAATCCCAATCATCCCAATGCTAACGATTTACGTCAGCAAGCCAGACGCGAACTGGGACGTTAACTTCCTCTCAATCTTAGTTGGACTTTAATCCCGACTTTGAGACAAAGAAGGAACCAAAGCCCAACTACAAACTTTTTTTAACTTCTGTTTGTTACCACAGCGCCCGAATTGGTTGTGGAGTTGTCGTTGTTGTGCGAGTTTGCGTTAGCGCCAAAACACGAACCCGCAGATTTCTCGGAAGTAACACCCGGTTAACAGTATGGATAACTCCATTACTAGCTTCAATATCTGCTTCAGTCACCCTCGCATCATTAACAACTACACCACTGTCACTCGTATTGATAGCTACACCACCACCAACAGTATTCAAACCACCACTTCTCAAATCGCTAGCAGTTTGCTTCCCTTGGACGACATGATAAGTTAAAACTTGTCTGAGTAGGGGTTTGTTTTCTGGTTTGAGTAGCGCATCTACAGTTCCTGATGGTAAAGCTTCAAAAGCATCATTAGTCGGAGCGAAAACAGTATAATTTTGACTACCAGACAAAGTTGTATCCAAATCGGCGGCTTCAACGGCGGCAGCAAATGTACTTAAGTTTTCATTCTCTTTGGCGACTTCTACCAAGTTGCCGACATTTCTGGTTTGAGCCAAGTAGGTGTCAATTTTGGTCGAGTTTGCTGGAGCATTGAAGAGAGGCTGACGAGATTCTACCTCCGCTAAAGCACTAGTGCTAGGAAAAGCACTTAAGCCGACTACCGCAGTTAAAGCAGTTAATTTCACGAACAATGATAAGTGGGAAACCCGTTTCATAGTTTGCAAGCATTTTCTCTAGTTTTGTTCACGATTTTACCTTATAAATCAAACTTGTAAATTCTTGACAAAAAATTTAATCGAGATTAGAGATTTTCCTCTCACTATAATGTCCAATAAGCTAATTTTACTTATCGATCGAAGAGGTTAGATTAATTCGATCTGAGGAAAGAAGCGCGTAAGTTAACTAGACCCTAGTTGATTATTGACACATAGCTTTTTTTGTGTAACTAAGATCTCCCATCAAAGACAATCTTACTCGGTAAAATTTCCTGTTTGTACTTCCATACTCTTGAATTAGATTAGATTTACAAAGCACAAGCCGAGATGGATGATTAAAATTCGAGCTAATCTGGAAATAATAGCTAGTAAGTGTGAGGGTCGGAAGTGCGTTATTTAATTTCTGCTCCAGATACGCCAGAAGAGGGAAGACATGAGTTAAAAATTGGTGTAAACACGATCGGACGCGCTCCAGATAATAGTATCGTGGTTATGCACGGCAGTATATCCCGTCACCATGCTGAAATCAACTTAACTGAATCTCGCTGTACGATCCAGGATCTCCAAAGCAGTAATCATACTTTTGTTAATGAGGTAAAAATCGATCGCTGGGATCTCAAAGATGGCGATCTGATTCGTTGCGGTAATGTGATTTTTAAGTTTGTTACTCTTCCTCTTTCCGCAGTAAATAATCGGGAAGAGGAAGAAATTCCAGCAACTATTGTGCGGCAATTTACTCCCGAACCTACCAGCGTAATGATGCAAGATTTGCTCGATGAGGGACAAGTTGCTGGTTCGGTTTTGCGAATTAAACAACATAACCGAGAACAGCGATCGCTGGATAAGTTACAAATTTTATTAGAAGTTAGTAAGGAGTTATCTTCTCCGGAAACTTACGATGGTTTGCTTTTCAAAATTCTCGATTTACTTTTGCAAATTATGAATGTAGATCGAGCCGCAATTCTCTTAGTTAATGAAACCAGGAAACAGTTAGAAGCGAAAGCGGTTAAATCTCGTCCTGGAGTAACTACTGATTATCAATTTTACAGTAAAAAGATTACTAATACAGTCCTGGAAAGTGGTAAAGCAATCTTAACTGCTGACGCGACAAGCGATAATCGTTTCAGTGGTTCTGAATCGATTTTAGCACAAGCAATTCAAGCTTCGATGTGCGTACCTTTAAAACCGCGAGATCGAACAATTGGAGTTTTGTATGTAGATAATTTGTCTGTCTCTAATCTTTATTCTGATGAAGATGTAGAATTTTTAACAGCCCTAGCTAATCAAGCCGCGATCGCGATCGATAATGCTCAACTTTTCCAAAAGATGCAAGCGGAAGCCAAGCTACGCGGTAAACTCGAACGTTTCTTTCCGGAAACTATTAGTAAAAAAATTAAAGAATCAGAAAATTTAGCTATTACTGAAGCCGAAGTTACTGCTGTTTTTTCCGACATTAGTGGCTACACGAAAATGTCTTCCCAAATGAGTCCTCGTCAAGTAATTGAAATGCTCAATCAATACTTTCAAATTATGGTCGAGGAAATTGTTTTTCCTTATGAAGGTACTTTAGAAAAATACATCGGCGATGCTCTTTTAGCAGTTTGGGGTGTTCCTTATCAACGCCCAGATGATGCCGATCGCGCTGTGCGTGCTGCCATTGAAATGCAACGGGCTGTTGGTCGCTTTAATAACAGTTGGATGCAGCAAGGAAATCAACCGATTTCAATTCATATTGGTATTAATACAGGTAAAGCCGCCGCCGGAAATATTGGCTCTAAAAGATTAATTCAGTTTGCCACAATTGGCGATACAACTAATGTCGCTAGTCGGGTTTGTACGGCGGCGGAAGCTGATGAAATTATGATTTCTCAAAGCACTTTTGATAAGCTTAAAGACCAAACTATTCCTTTAGAAAAACTACCTCCAGTTATGGTTAAAGGAAAAGATGAACCTCTACAGCTTTATAAGGTACTTTGGCAACAAATAAAATCTGTAGCCACCAATGTTTCTTGAATATAGCAATTATTAATTCTAACAATTTCGTGTTAATTTTAACTAAGTAGTTCTCATGAACTAAGAAAATTATGGTTTCCGAACTGCAATCTCCAAATCAAACCGAAGTCATCTATCCTGAGAGTGATGGTAAGCCGATGGCGGACAATACCAAACAGTTTCGCTGGATTGTCGTAATTAAAGAAAATTTAGAATGGCTTTTTGCTAGCGATCGCGATGTTTTTGTTGCCGGGGATTTATTTTGGTATCCAGTGGAAGGAAATAACCGGATTGTTAGCGCTCCCGACACAATGGTAGTCTTTGGGAGACCGAAAGGCGAGACTCCTTCGGAGACGCTTCGCGAACGCCCCTGCTACAAACAAGGGGAAGAGGGAGGAATCGCACCGCAAGTCGTGTTTGAAATTCGTTCCCCGACAAACAGCCGCACAGAAATGGACAGAAAGCTGTTATTCTACGATCGCTATGGGGTTGAAGAATACTACATCTACGATCGCGATCGCCAGAGTTTGAGCGGTTGGTTACGAGCAGAAGAAGGGTTAGACGCGATCGAGGAAATTAACGGCTGGGTTAGTCCTCGTTTGGGTATTCGTTTCGATCGTCTGGGGAAGAGTTAATAATTTATCGTCCCGACGATCGACAGTTTTTCTCTTATGGTCAACTTCTCGAACAAGAGAAACAACGAGCCGAACAAGCAGAGCAACGACTTCGAGAAACCGAAGCAATGCTACAACAATATCGAGAACGTTTTGGCGACTTACCTGAATCTTAGAGATAATTTCGTGGTGGCGATCGCTTTTATCCTTCCAGCGATCGCCACAGATCTTGCTCCTACTTACGTTCGGGATGTTCTTCAGCTTCGCAATGAATTTCCCATTGATTAATCAGAGTAATCATTTGATACAAGCGACCCAAATCTCTCTGATTAAAGTAAAAAACAATTCGAGGTAAATCGACAGTTTCGTCTCCCGCTTCTTCTGGTAAAGCCTCACTTTTAGTAATTTTTCCTTTGGTGAGAATATCGCTAAACTTATCGTTCAACTCCTCAACTTGTGCGTTTAAAAGTTCGTGATTGAGACGCATGACAAACAACTCACCCACATAGCGACTCGAATGATAAACTCGGTAAAACTTATCGATCGCCGCACAAGCAATCTCAACATCATCAGTAATCGTGTAGATACTCGGATCTTCCGGACTGACTAAACCTCTTTTAACTAAATGTTGGCAAACATAGTCATGCCAAGATGTCCAGTAGTCACCACCAGGTTTATCGATTAAAACTAAAGGTACAGGGCCATATCTTCCCGTTTGACAGAGAGTTAAACATTCAAAAGCCTCATCCTGAGTTCCATAACCCCCAGGAAAAAGCGCGATCGCATCACTTTCGCGCAGGAAAAACAGTTTCCGGGTGAAAAAATACTTAAAGTTAATTAACTTTTCATCCCCCTCAATAAAAGCATTTGCTCCTTGCTCGAAAGGTAATTGAATATTCAGCCCAAAGGAATGTTCTCTACCTGCTCCCTCATTACCCGCTTGCATAATTCCCCCACCCGCACCAGTCATCACCATATAGCCTCGCTTACTCAAGTAGCGAGCAAAATCCACTGCCATGAGGTATTCAGGAGTGCGATCGCCAATACGCGCACTACCAAAAATTGTCACCTTACGCACGTGACGGTAAGGATAAAAAATTGCAAACCCGCGCTCTAAATCTTCTAGAGATGCCGTCAAAATTTTCCAATCGAGGCGATCTATTTCTTCTGAAGCAATACGCACCAGCACGGCTAGCGCTCGTTGAATTAGTTTACTGTGTTTGACGTTCGGTAACTGCTCAATTAATTTAACTAATTCTGCACTTACAGAGTCCAAACTATGTTGTTCTGAAGGAGATAAGGGCATAAAAGGCTATTTTGCTGGCGGTCTTCTATTTTAGCGAAATTTAGAGGGATTGGAAGGGAGAGGATAAACTGCTAACTGGTAACTGCTCACTGATAACTGTTCACTGTTCACTGCTAACTGAACCCAATCCCCGATCGCCAATCGAGAAAACTGAAAAAAAGAACACAGGCTTCTCGCCTGTGTCAGAAGATCGCCAAGCTTTGAGTAGTTGCCCCGCTTAAGCTTAGAGGTACTTTTCGATCGTATTTGCCAAAGTAGTTTTCGGGACTGCACCAACAACCATATCTACTCTCTGCCCACCTTTAAAAATCATGAGTGTGGGAATGCTACGAATACCATACTGACTGGCTACTTGGGGATTCTCGTCTGTATTGAGTTTAACAACTTTGAGTTGTTCCTGATACTGTTCGGCAATTTCATCGACGACAGGTGCAACCATCCGACAAGGACCGCACCAAGGTGCCCAAAAATCAACTAAGACTGGAACTTCACTTTCGAGAACATCTTGTTTAAAAGTGGCATCCGTAACTGTTGCGGCTGCTGACATATCTGGAAATCCTTAACTAACGGCTATCTAAAGTTTATTTGCAATTTTACCATTCCTGTCGGCAAAGGTTTGCATAACCTAACGTTTGATTACTAGAAACGACAAAAAACGGCGATCGCGCTCTTCATTGACACAAAAATTGACCATTATTCGTCAAAAAAGTATATACTTTACGGAAAGTATGGGGCGGTACGCACGAAGTACCTCGGCGTAGCCATTGCGCTTGTTAACTGAGTGTAGCAAAAAAAAACCGCCCGAAGATTTCTTCGGACGGAGTGTGGTGTGAGGAGTGAACGGAAACATTTGTCTCCGCTATTTCTATTGTAAGCGACAGCTTTGAGTTTTCGCTTCTTTGGCTAGGAAATCCGGAAAAATTTTTTTAGAATAGCACAGATTAGCTAGTTTCGGTAGTCCCAGTTTCAGGTTTTTGCGAAAGTTAGTTGTTTTGCTCTGAGCTTTCTTCACGATTTGGAGTAACTGGGATCTCACCAGACAACTGTAAAATTTTGCTGTCTAATTTGCGGGCAACTTCTCCTACTGCTACGGGTGAGGCTTCTTCGTCAAGATACATTACGGCAGTAAAAGCTCCTACTGCGTTACGGCGAAAACTTGCCATGTCCATCCGAAAAGGTTTACCTTGCATCTTCACTGCCATTGTCATACCCGTTGAGGCATTTGCTAAGTTACTAAGCTGTGGCAGTACCGCATAGCTAGTAATTTCTACGGCACCAATGCTTTTGAGTCTCTCGCGCATTTGGGCTAGCATGGCTTGCTGCGCCGCCGGTTGCTGCAATTGTTGTAGGTTGGCATCAAAGTTTTTTTGCGCGGCTTCTGTGACTAAATCGCCAGTGTAACCGAGAACGACTTGAAACTCATCGGGATTGACAAAAACAAAGAAATTTTCCGGCTCTAGGCTATTTCCTCCCAAGTCGCCTCGGAAAAATTGAAACTGTGAGGCGATTTGTTCAGTTAGTTCTGGGGGAAGTTTCTGAAACCCGGAGGGTAAGTCTTCTAAAGTTAGAGCTACCACTGGTAAGCTTGGTGCTGGTGCAGTTTGTGGTAACGTTTGTACGGGATTTTCTGAATCGAACTGGGCAAGGTGAAAAGGTATTTCCGCTTTGGCACTAACAGCACTAAAGAAGATTCCTGTCAAGAGGCAAAGGGTGAAAGAAAGTTTTTTTGCCATTTCAATTTAGATCGTAAAAAACTTTATATTTGACTATCGAATTAGTGTAAATGTGCCGCGCGGTCAAGGAGTGAATCAGAGATGTGGGATAAATTACAGAAAACGCCAGGACTGAGATTAGTGGTTGCTGCCGCGATCGCCTTTTTTCTCTTAACTCTCTTTCTCACTCTCCACCGACACTACAGCTTTTACTCTTCTTACGATCAGGGTATCTTTAATCAAGTCTTTTGGAACAATCTTCACGGTCGTTTTTTCCAAAGTTCTCTCTCTTCTCAACTTTCCACCAATGTTGTCCATAATGATGAATTGCCGACGGTTTATTATCATCGTCTCGGACAACATTTTACTCCAGCACTCTTGACATGGTTGCCGATTTATGCACTGTTCCCCAATCCAGCCACCCTCACAGTTTTGCAGGTTATTTTGGTTACGGCGGCGGGTTTAGTTTTATACGCTTTAGCCAGACAATATTTAGCACCGAACTTAGCAGGATTAATTACAATTAGTTTCTACTGCGCCAACGCGATTTTAGGACCTACTTTAGCGAATTTTCACGACCTTTCCCAAATACCTTTATTTGTCTTTACTTTACTCCTAGCAATGGAAAAACGCTGGTGGTGGTTATTTGCCATTTTTGCCATCTTAATTTTAGCAGTTCGCGAAGACAGTGCGGTAATTTTATTTGGAATTGGAGTTTACATGGTAGTGAGTAAACGCTTTCCTCGTTTAGGATTAGCAATTTGCACTCTCAGTTTTAGCTATATTTTATTCCTAACTAATTTAATTATGCCGCTTTTTTCCGATGATATTTCCCAGCGATTTATGCTCGAAAAATTCGGTCAATATGTCGAGGGAGACGAAGCTTCTACTTGGGAAATTATTGGGGGAATGATTAGTCAACCTTGGCTATTATTAGTTGAGTTAGTCACTCCTGTAGATCGGACTTTCAACTATTTATTAGGTCACTGGTTGCCCTTAGCTTTTATTCCTGCAATAGCACCCAATGCTTGGATTATCGCCGGATTTCCTTTAATGAAACTATTTCTCGCCAAAGGACAATCAGTTTTAGCAATAAATATTCGCTACGCCATGACAGTTGTTCCAGGATTATTTTACGGCACAATTATTTGGTGGTCAAAACATCCTAACTTAGGGAAAAAAAGCTTATTTCGTCGCTTTTGGAGCTTTTGTCTGTGTCTTTCTTTAATTTTCACCTTTACCTCTAGCACTTCTGCCTTAAATCGTGCTTTTTACTTTCTTTTACCAGATTCATTTGAGCCGTGGGTGTATATTTCCTTACCAAAACAATGGCATCATGTCAAGAAAATGCGACCTTTACTAGCAAAAATTCCCGCCGAAGCCAGTGTTTCAGCTACCACTTATATTATCCCCCATCTTTCCAGCCGCCGGGAAATTTTACGCTTACCTTTATTAGCCTTGCGTAACGATAACCGAGAAATCACCAAAGTAGATTATCTCATTGCCGATCTTTGGCGATTACGAGAATATCAACCTGCTTTCAACCAAGAATGGGAAGAATTACGCGATCTCACCAACTTAATCGACTCAGTAACCAAACAAAAAGAATACGGCATAATCAACTTTCAAGACCAAGTAATCCTACTCCAAAAAAACACCAAATCCAACCCAGAAGCAACAGCAGCCTGGTTAAAATTACGACAACAAATCCAACCAATCTTACAACAATCAAGAGACTAAAAATAACTTCCTTTGCGTCTTTGCGCCTTTGCGCGATAAAAACCATGAAATGGCAAAAACAACCAGCAACCAAAGCAGTAATTCTCGTAGCGATCGCGTTTTTTCTCTTAACCCTAACTATCTCACTTCATCGCTACTACAGCTTATACAGCAATACCGATCACGGCATTTTCAATCAAGTATTTTGGAATAGTAGCCACGGCAAACTTTTCCAAAGTTCCCTTTCTTCCTCCCTATCTACTAACGTTCAACACAACGACGAACTTCCCACAGTTTATTATCAACGTCTCGGACAACATTTTACACCAGCACTCTTGCTTTTTGTGCCGATTTATGCGCTCTTTCCATCACCAGCAACCTTAAATGTTTTGCAAGTAATCTTGCTTACTGCTGCGGGCTTAGTTTTATATCTTTTCGCCAGAGAATATCTTCAACCCAATCTAGCAGCAATGGTAACAATTAGCTATTATGCAGCTAATGCCGTCATGGGGCCGAGTTTAGGTAACTTTTTCGATTTGTGTCAAATCCCGCTTTATGTATTTAGCTTATTATTAGCCAAAGAAAAACGCTGGTGGTGGTTATTTTGGCTGCTAATAATTTTCAGTTTAGCGGTGCGAGAAGATACAGGCGTAATTTTATTTAGTATTGGTGTATATTGGGTTTTAAGTAAGCGTTCCGTGCAACTAGGTTTAGCCGTTTGTACAGTTAGTTTGGTTTATATGATAATTGTTACTAATTTCGTCATGCCGCTATTTTCTGAGGACATTTTTAAGCGGTTTACGATCGAAAGATTCGGGCAATTTGCGGAAGGAGAAGAAGCTTCGACACTAGAAATTTTCTGGGGAATGATTAGTAATCCCTGGCGATTAATGGTAGAATTCGTAACTCCCTGGGGACGAAAAATTCAGTATTTACTAGGTCATTGGCTACCCGTAGCTTTTATTCCTGCTATTTCTCCCGCTACCTGGACTTTAACAGCATTTCCTCTGACACAATTATTTTTACAACAAGGAGATTCTCCTTTGTCAATTAATATTCGCTATGCCGTGGCAGTAGTTCCGGGAGTATTTTATGGGACAATTATTTGGTGGTCGCAACATCAAGAAAAGTTTCAGCCAAGAATTAGGCGTTTTTGGGCATTTTGCCTGGTGCTTTCTTTATTTTTTACCTTGACTTCTAATCCTCATCGAGCGTTATTTTTTCTTGTCCCCGATTCAATCGATCCTTGGATTTATAAACCTTTGACAGTGCAATGGCAGCACGTCGATAAAGTTAGCTCCTTGCTAGAGAAAATAGAGCCAGATGCTAGCATTTCAGTCACTAGATTTATTTTGCCCAAACTTTCCAGTCGTCGTGTAATTTTACGGTTTCCAGATTTCCAGTATCGAGACGATAATCAAGAAGTGGGTGCAGTAGATTATGTGTTAGTGGATTTGTGGCAGGTAGAATACGAAGCCATTTTTGAGAGCAGGCGTGAGGAATTAAAAGATAGAATTGATGAGATTGAAAAATTGAGAGCAGATGAAGATTATGCCCTAATTGGCTTTACTGAAGGTGTAGTTTTATTGCAAAAATCAGTTACACCAAAGCTAGAAGCTGAAACAAGATGGCAGAGTTATCAAGAAAAAATTGCGAAAATTTTGTCGGAATTTGGAGAAACTGGGGATTGAGCAAAGCCCAGCCCCCGAAAGTCTGCTGGCAATCTGTAATAATATGTAAACTTTTAAGTTTGAGGATAGCTGCTGATGAGAATTCTAGTGCTAGCGTGGGAATTTCCACCCCGCATTGTCGGGGGAATTGCTCGTCATGTGGCGGAGTTGTATCCAGAGTTGGTGAAATTGGGGCATGAAGTTCACTTAATCACGGTGGAGTGCGGCGATGCGGCTCGTTATGAAGAGGTAGAAGGAATCAAAGTGCATCGGGTTCCCGTGACTCAGGGCGATAATTTTTTCCACTGGGTGGTAAATATGAATGAAAGCATGGGTACTCATGGGGGTAAGTTAATTTTAGAAGAAGGACCGTTTGATTTGCTCCACGCCCATGATTGGTTAGTTGCGGATGCGGCGATCGCGCTGAAGCATACTTTCAAGATTCCTCTAATTGCCACAATTCATGCTACGGAATATGGTCGTCATAATGGTATTCACAATGACACTCAAGGTTATATTCACTCTCAAGAATATCAGCTTGCTTTTAATGCTTGGCGAGTAATTGTTTGTACTTCTTATATGCGCCAGGAAGTGGAACGAGCGCTGGATACTCCTTGGGATAAAATTGATGTGGTTTACAATGGTATTCGCCCGGAGAAAAAGGAACTCGATCCTCAATTTGACTATTGGAGTTTCCGTCGTCGCTTTGCTGCTGATGATGAAAAAATTGTTTATTATGTTGGTCGGATTACTTACGAAAAAGGCATTCAGGTACTTTTAAATGCTGCCCCGAAGGTGCTTTGGGATCTACAAAATCAGGTGAAGTTTGTGATTATTGGTGGTGGCAATACTGATTATTTGAAACGCCAAGCTTTTGCTTTAGGTATTTGGGAAAAATGCTATTTTACTGGTTTTATGCCGGAACCAGATTTAGATAAGTTTCAAACTGTGGCTGATTGTGCGGTTTTTCCCAGTCTTTATGAACCTTTTGGGATTGTTGCTTTGGAAAGTTTTGCCGCGCGGGTTCCTGTGGTTGTTTCTGATAGTTGCGGTTTTCCGGAGGTGGTACGACATACGAAAACTGGGGTTGTAACTCATGCAAATAATCCCCAATCTGTGGCTTGGGGGATTTTACAAGTGTTGCAAAATCCTGATTATGCTCAATGGTTGGTTGAGAATGCTTATGAAGATTTAGAAAGACGTTTTAGTTGGGTGAAAATTGCCAAACGTACTGAAGAAATTTATCGTCAAGTTTTGGCGGAACGCAATCAGGTTGAATGGTAGTTTCAATTGTTTATTGGTTAAATATATGGTTTGGATTCGCCCTTTTACGAAGTTTTTTCTATTCTTAATAAACTGCGCGCCATCATGTTAATTAGCAATGAAGAAAATTAATTTTGTCTGTATTTGAGGATACATTTGCTGTCGATTACTGTTAAATTATCTTCAGTGAAAACTGCGCAAGAAGATTGTAATTTTGCTAATAAAGGTGTTTCTCCTTTTTGAAGGCGATTTATGGTTTGCTGAGTTATTGGTTTATATTGTTCGATCCAGTTGCGATCGCGTAAAAATTCGGCTGTAAATGCTGAGTCATCAATAACCCAAAAGTCGATGTTATATTTTTCTATGAAAGCTGCTATTTCGTCCCAGTTGGTACTATAATGAGCTTTAATTAAGTCGATTACTCGCTGACGGTATTGATTGTAGTAGCCTAAATGGTAGGGAATTGCGTATTCACGACTTACTAAAATCGATCTTTGAGCAAAGCTGGGAATGTTGTCGGCTTCGTTGGCAAGGGAGGCGATGAGAATATCTTTGGGTTGCTGTTGTAAGTAGGTGTATAATCCGGGAAATTCGCCTGTTTTATATTTGGTAATTGGAAAATCGTTGCTAGTGTTGGTATAGAAAATTAAGCTAATTCCGAGGAAGAAAGTAAAGATAAATGCGATCGCGATTCTTAATTGAGAATTTTTCGCTTTTGTTTGCGCCCAAAGTAGAATTCTATCAAGAATAATTGTCAAAGCGATTCCCGTAGCTAAGGCAATAATAATCCGAAAAGTATAACCAGTATAGCGTCCGGGAAGATGCAATTTGAAGAGAAAAATATGGGCGAGAATAAACATTCCTACTGATGCTAGCAGCAGTTGCGGTAAGAGCAAAATTGGGGATTTAAGCTGCTTGACAAGGGGAAATTTAGCGGAAAATTTAACTAAAACAGGTAAGAATAAACCTACAAGCAAAGTTACAGGTGTAAATAGCGATCGCGGAAACATCCCGCTACGCCCTCCGGAAATGTAAAAATACCAAGCATTGTCGTGAAAAAATTCCGATCGCCCATCGTCAAGAAATTCTGGCATTTGTTTTGCTTGGGCGACAGTAACTACAGGGGCAAAATCTGAGCTAGCTAAAGCATAAGGTAACATGACCAGGAAAGCAACTACTAATCCCCACCAATAAATTTTATTTTCGCGCCAATTTCGCCGCCAACCGGATTTTAGCAAGCGTAGGAATAACAAACCAGCAGCTAAGAAAACTCCTTGAGGATAGAATAAATCCAAAAGTGCGATCGCGACTAAACAAGGTAGTAAAGAATTTCTTGCTAAATAATATAAAAAGGCGAACAATAAAGGATAGATAAATGCTCTTGGCGTACCGGAAATCAGATCGTCTTTATACCAAATTGTTTGATTGAATAGCAAACTAGCAATAAAACCCGTCATGGGTATGGGTAACATTTCCAGACAAAGGGCAAAACAATAACTGGTAGTAATTAAACCTAAAATTAGCGGTAAAATTTTATTCAACCACAGAGGATTTATCCCCAATTCGGCTGCTAAACGATACAAAAGAGTATAACCTGCCGGAGCTACCGACTGAAAATAATCGGCAATTAGATCGTGAGGAAATAATTCTGAATCGAGAAAGCGTAACATCCAAAAAACGTGCTGTCTCGCATCATCTTGAACTACATATTCACTACTAAAAGCTTTTTGTAAGGCTAAGATTGCATAAATAGCTGCGAATGTCAAGCTCAAACTCAACCAAAAAATTGCGCGCGGATGAGATAGTTTAGTTGTCGGTTTAATGAAAAACTGATGTAATTGCGCGATCGCCATTTATTCGACTAATGCTAGCATCTTTACTAATTGGCAGCATTATAACACTTTTTCAGCTAATAATTACTTAGATTTCAACTGACGCAACCTTGGTAAATATTGCCCTAAAAAAGGCAAACCACCAATCGCAGGTAGCAGATAACGAGAAGTACAAAGTATTCCCAAAGCCGCAGCCGTGGTTGCTGCAAAATAAGGTTCGTAAAAAGCAATTAAAGCCGCATCGCGAGTCCCGACACCAGCAAAAGTTAAAGGCAACAAACCTGCTAAAATTGCTAGAGGAGAAAGGGCTAAATTAGCTAGAAAAGGAGTCCAAGCATTTAAGGTGAGAATAAATAACCAAATTTGAAGTAAATGTAAAAACCAAATAAAAATCGAGGTTAAACTCACTTTCAATAACTGCTTTTTGTCGCGCCAGAAATAAGCGTGCATTTCTCGCCAAGAAGATTGCAATTTTTGTAATTTTAACCGCAAACTTTTCTGGGGTGCAATACTTCTTGCTACCAAAAAGAATACATCGGCGAAAGAGCGATAACTTAGTAATAATACCCCAACTATAAAACCGCCAGCGACACAAGCAGTCATCAACCAAAATAACCAATCTTTTTGGGGATATAATAGCAAACCAAAAGCACACCACAGCAATAAAGAAAGTAAATCGCAAGCTTTTTCAAAGACTACCAGCGATAAAGCTAAACCACCTGCTAAATGTCCCCTTTGCTTCAGAAAATAAGCTTTAGCAATGTCGCCCATTTTGGAAGGCAAAATCATGTTTAATACGCTAGCTGCGAGGATTAAGCGATTGGCTTCACCAAAACCTAATCTCGCCTTTTTCGGCATTAATTGTTGCAATCGCCAAGCGGTAAATGTAGTTAACGGAATTACCATTCCCAAACTAATTAGCAACCACCATAAGTTACAGTTTTCTAAGACTTCAATTAAGCCTTGGAAGTCAATTTTACCATAAATTATTGCGAGAATTACCAAGCTAACTGCCAAAGAAATTAAACGTTTCATTAACTTTTATCTGACTTCTAAATTGGAATTTGCCGTTACTGAAGTGATGAGAATTCGATCGTTAATTATTTCAAAGAGAATTGTTTCTTCGGAAGTACTAAAAATCTTTAATTCATCGACAATTCCCGTTTCGGTAACATTTAAAGTGGCTAAGGCTGTTTTACCATTGGGAGATACTTTAATCTCTAGATTATCGTAAGTTTGCTGATAATTTTTTGTCGTTTTAAAAGATTCTCCGAGATAGAAAAGATACTCGTCTCGATTGAAAATAAAGTTTTGTGAACCTGTCGGCGATCGCAGCGACATTTCGATGGTAATTTCTGGTGCAAGATATTTACTAATTTCCGCTAAGTTTTGATTATTCGCCGCTTGAGTTAATTCAGCAATTATCTCTTCAATTTCCCTTTCAGTTATAGTTGATGTTTGGGCGATAATTTGCTTAGTTTGAGTAGCAGAGGCTGGGCTAAGAAAAAAGCTTTGATTTTCTGGGAAAGGTGAGAAGAGAGATAACCCGGTAATGATACTAGCTAAAATTGTTGGTGTTTTAATTACAAAAATCATCTTTTTTGGGAAATAATTAAGATAAATTTCAGCTATTTGTGGCAATCAGCGCTAAAATTATAACTTACGTTGTAATTGTAAAGATTGTCTGGGAGCAAGTTGTTTGACTTTTGAGGTAAGATCGAGCCAAGGTTGTAATTGACCAAGTTGAAAAGTGCGACTCATGACTACATAAATTGAAGTTTGATCGCCGCCAATTTTTACACTCTTGACATTTTGCCAATTTTGTGAAACGAGTTCGTCTTTGACTATCCATTGATTATTTTCCCAACGCAATAAACGGTGAAATTGAAACGGTGCTTTTTGTTTACCAGTAATTAAGATTTTTTGCAAGATTTTGCGAATCAAATTTGGGAAAAAACGCCCAAAACTAAGCATCACGACGCGCAAAATTATTAACTTGATTGGTGTCATTTGAGTTTGTTTAGCCCAACCCAATTCACCTCGAATCGAGATTTCGTTTGCTGACACATTTACGGTATAGTTATCAATTAAATGAGCAACGGCATTTTTGAGTTTTCCCTTTTCTCGTACTACCAGAGAAAATTGCGTATCAGAAGCTACTAATTTTTGGTTGCGAAAGAGTTTGAAAACGCCACCTTTATTCAAAGCTAAGTATAATTCAATATTGTCGCGGCGATCGATAAGTAGTTGCGCTTCTTGCAACCAGATGCGACAATCGGGACGAGGAGAAATTTCCGGTCGATTGGGGATAAAATCACGCCACGCAAGGAGATAATTCCAGGTATGATGTCCAATTATGCGATCGTCAGCGTAACAAGGTGCAAGATTGTTACTAAGTCCGATTAAAAAGCGATCGTTAATTGCTAAAGCTGGGGGATACCATTTCCCGACTAATTCAAAGCCGTGGGGAAAGAAATTATAAGTATTGCGACTACTATATTCTCCCCCATAAGAACCATCTGGATGAATAAATTCTGCGGCTAAATCTACGGCTTTGATTAAGGCTTCTTTGATTCTCAGATCTTGAGTTAGTTCGTAAATTCGTGCTAAACAAGAAATAGTTAAAGTATGATAACCAGGATCGCAGCCTTCGTATTCTTGAAACCAACCTTCAGGATTTTGCCAGTCTAAGATTCTTTCTAAACGTAAGCTTTTTTGACGATCCCATTGAGTGGTTTGTAATTGTTTGGAAAGTAGTTCTAAACAAAGGACAATTAAAGCTTGATGATTAGTTAATCGTCCAGTTTCATGATGATTTGCTAACCAATTTGCGCGGGTAATAAAAAAATCGATCGCCGTTTGGTTATTCAATTCTAATTCAGTATAACTGTCTATGCAAGCTAGTAGAGAAAAAGCTGCTGCACCGCCAGCCCTTTCAAAAGGAAAATAGTCATCGCAAGAACCATTTTCATGAGAACTATAGGCGGCGTAAAGTATTCCTGCTTCTACCCATTGAGGGATTATTTGTTGTTGATAAAAAGGATTATCGGGGAGATTTGTATTGTAAGCTAGGGCGAGAGGTAAGACAAACTCTTGAGACATTCCACTAGGAAAATCAATAAGTTTGTACTGCCAAAAAGTGCGATCGCAACAACCATAAGTAGGACTGTGCGGATTGCGATCCATGAGAGTTAAAATGTTAGGTATCTGAGCAAGTGCTGTTTTAGCAAATAAGTTTTTTATCATACCAGTTTGTTTTGATTATCATCAGCATTTTGACGACGCAGACGCAATTGAATATCTTCCAAAAGTCGTCTGTTTGCTGCCATTAAATCGGCGACTAAACCAAACATCCAAAGCTGAAAACCGATTAAAATGAGGATGGCAGTAAGGATTAAACTAGGAATGCGAGTTCTTTCGGTACCGAGGAAGAAATAAATTAGCCAACGTATGCCTAATAAAAAGCCTAAACTAAAAGGTATGCTGCCTAAAATAAAGAAAAACCGCATCGGTTTGTAAAGCATAAAGATGCGGAGGATGGTAAATAGCGATCGCCGGACGTATGAGGGTATACTTTTAACTAGGCGCGATTTCCGTAACATCGGATTAACTCGAATTGGTACGGAGGTTATCGCAATTCCTTTTTGTCCTGCTTGAATAATAGTTTCTAAAGTATAAGTGTAGCTATTGAAAACATTAACTTGCATTGCGGCTTCTCGACTAAAAGCGCGAAATCCGCTTGGCGCATCTGGTATTTTAGTATTACTAGCGAGGCGAACTACCCAACTACCTAATTTTTGCAGTAACTTTTTAATTGGGGAAAAATGACGAATTTTTTGGATGGGTCTGGCACCAATGACAATTTCGGCTTGTTGGTGGAGAATAGGTTTAATTAATGTGGGAATATCGTCAGCACAATATTGATTATCGGCATCGGTATTAACAATTATATCCGCACCAGCTTGCAAAGAAGCTTCTAATCCAGCCATAAATGCTTTTGCTAGTCCTTGATTTGAGGGAAAACTGATAATACGATCTACACCATAAGCTTTAGCAACCTCGACTGTGCGATCGCTACTACCGTCGTCAATAACTAACCACTCAATAACATCTATACCGGGTAACTGTCTCGGTAATTCTTGTAAGGTTATCCCTAGGGAAGTTTCCTCGTTATAGCAAGGAATTTGGATAATTAGTTTCATTGTTGATTGGGAATTAGGGACTGGGGATTGGGTTCAATTATCAGTAAACAGTGAAAAGTTTATTCGCTAATTGCTTCTTGTCTCGAATCTTTACTGAAAACTGATAACTGATAACTGCTAACTGCTAACTGATAACTGGTAAATGCGGCTACGTGACAACTATTAACTGTTCGCTATTAACGTCAATCTAGGCAATTTATACCACAATCTGCCGAAAGTGGATCGAGAAGTTTTTTCCTTTGTCGAGTTTCACTGTTAGTAGCAGCGATCGCTACCCATCTCTATGCACACTAAATCTTTATTGTCAATACTTCGTTAGCAAGATATATCCACTTTTTCGCTCAATTGTAATTAAAGTAAAATCAAAACCAATAAGTAGCAACTTAATAATAATGCACTGAAATTTTAGCAACTGTTCACAATGCTTTTAGTTGGCTAAATTTGCTTTATTTCGCAGTTGAAGAAAATATTTTTTATAGTTACTAGCTTACGGAGAAAATCTGGCAAAGAAATAATAAATTTAATTGCCAATAAATCCAAATTGTGCTAAAGTTATTACTCGTAAATATTGCTAAGAAAAGGAGCGGTGTTGGTGCAAATGTTTAGACACCGTTGGTCGATTGCCTTGATCGCGATCGCGTTTTTCGGTAGTGGTGGAAAAGTCGCAGCCGAAGCCTGGAAAATAGGAAACAAAGAAGACGCGATCGCAGACGAATATAACTCAATTAAACTGGTAGAACTAGAAATCTCACCAGAAACATTCAGCTACCCAATTACAATAACGCAACTTCCTAACCCAGTTCCCCCCAGAACGCCCGAACAACCCACACCAACATTACCAACACCAAGAGAAGAACCCCTCGAACCTACAACTCCTATCCCAACAGTTCCAGAAATTCGTCCCGAAATTCCGGGAACAATAACCGTAACTCAATTTGAATTTGTCGGCAATACAGCCTTTAGTGACGAAGAATTAGCCGCAGTTTTAGCAGATTTTACCAACAAACCTCTAACATTCGCCGAATTACTGCAAGCCGAAGCAAAAATTAACGACCTTTATACCCAAGCAGGATATCTCAATTCAGGCGCATTTATTCCTGCCGAGCAAACATTAAACCCCGAACAAGCAACAGTTACAATTGAAATTATCGAAGGAGGAATCGAGGAAATAGAAATAACCGGAACCAATCGCCTCAACTCCAGTTATATTCGCAGTCGTTTAGCAGCAGCAACCGCAAAACCTTTAAATAGAGAAAGTTTATTATCAGCCTTACAACTGTTACAATTCGATCCATTAATTGAAAACTTATCCGCAGAATTAGCCGCAGGTTCTCGTCCAGAATTAAGTTTACTTTCAGTGAGAGTAACCGAAGCAGACTCATTTAAATTAGAAACATTTGTGGATAATAGTCGCGCGCCCAGTGTAGGTAGCGTGCGCCGAGGTGTAAGATTAACTGAAGGGAATTTGTTGGGAATTGGCGATCGCTTCTTTGCTTCCTACACCAACACCGACGGTAGCAACGCCTACGACTTCAGCTACAGCATCCCAGTGAATGCTCGGAACGGCAAAATCATTCTCGCAGGTGGCTTCACCGACACCGAAGTTGTCGAACCCCCATTCGATCGCATCGACATCACTGGCGACTCGCGCTACTATGAATTTACCTTTCGCCAACCCGTCATTCTTACTCCCACGCGAGAATTTGCATTAGGAATCACCGCCTCGCGTCAGGAAAGCGAAACCGAACTTTTAGGAGTCAATTTTCCTCTCTCCGCCGGGTCAGATGACGAAGGAAAAACGAAAATTTCCACATTAAGTATCTTTCAAGAATATAGCCAACGCAGTCCGCGATCGGTCTTAGCAATTCGTTCCCAATTTAACATTGGACTAGATTTATTTAACTCGACAATTAACGAAGAACCCCCCGACAGTCGCTTTTTCTCCTGGCGAGGACAAACCCAATATATTCATCTTTTAGCCCCAGATACTTTATTTCTCATTCGTTCCGATCTACAATTAGCGTCCAGAGCGATCGTACCTTTAGAACAATTTGGCTTAGGTGGTTTCCAAAGCGTTCGCGGCTACCGTCAAGACTTAATTTTAGCTGATAGTGGTTGGTTCGCCTCCACGGAATTACGCTATCCAGTTTTGCGTTTTGCTAGGAATGAAGGAGTAGTGCAAATTGTTCCTTTTCTCGACTTTGGTATCGCTTGGAATAACGGCGAAAAACTCGATCCCGACCCAAATTCATTATTAGGAATTGGTTTAGGTTTACAAGTAAATTGGCACGACCAACTTAGCGCCCGTTTAGATTATGGCATTCCTTTAATCAAGGTGGAATCAAGCGATCGAACTTTACAAGAACAAGGCTTATATTTCTCCGTAATTTATAGTCCTTTCTAAAGTTTGCTAGAACTCATCACCTTATAGAAACTGAAATTCAATGTATCTATATAAATCAATATTTTACAGTTTGCAAACAAAAAACTATTCCCAAATTGAGAATAGCTTGCGCACTATTAATCGTTAACTTTATTTTTTTTTTCAAGTTACTAAACTTCCCAGAAATTACGAACTAAAAAATCCTTCGTGGATCAATCCTTCAGCCTCCCAGATATCATCCTCAGTAAGGTTTAAAGACATACTACGAGACCATGCTAATAACTTAGCTTCTGTCTCATCAATTCGACCATCATCATTCAAACTAATCATATTCATGAAATCAAAGAACGCATAATTTGATTCCTCATACACGCTACGACGCAATACATCAGTCGGCACGAAGGGGGGAAAGCCTCCTTCTTTTACTTGTTTTCCTACCTCTTTGAAATTTGCTCGATCTTCAGGACTTAACATTTTTATCCTCCTAATTATTTACTAAAGTTTTTTCGAGTACAGTTCCAATTTATTCTTGGTCTTTAATAAGTTGAAACACACAACTGTCTTGAAATTCTGTTTCAAATTTTTCCACAAACCTTTTATTCTTCGCCCATAATCATTACCATCGTGCCACAATCGACTGGACGATCTGGAGTTGATGTTAAATATATACAATGATATGGAGAGACCTCAATAATCGCAACTGAGATATTGAAGGTTTGCCAAGGAGAACCATAAATAGTAGCTGTCGCTACTGGATTCTGAGAAAATGGTTGCTGAAACTCAATAAGGTATGTTCCCTCACTAATTTTACGTGATGAGCAAATATCTGGTGTACCCCATTGCTTATTTCCGTTCCGATCGATAAAGGCGGAAATCTGTCTCATAGTGGCATTTCCTCTCAAAAGTGGTGATTTTTGACCATAGCTAATATAAAACAGAAAACTAAAGCTAAAAATAAAAATTTTCTTAAGAAATTTATGTGGTATTAACAGTAAGTAGATGCAAATCGAAGGTTAACTTTACCAGACAGGAATAAACAAGTCAAGTTACTAATTTTTCCGGCTATTTTTGGCTTGATCAATCAGAAATACTAATCAGCGATCGTTAAAGTTACTTTACTTTTTCTTAGTTTTATCTTAAACTTTTCGCTTAGAAACTGAATTAACTATTCCCATGTTGAAGACAATTATCTCGATTCCTAATTAATATTTTGAGTTATCAAAAGAACAAGACTTTAAGAAGCTTTTTGTGAAAGTTTATTCAAATTAACGCGAATTTACTAAAATTGAAGACTTGAACACTTCCCTAATTTCGGCTTGATCGATCAGAAATACTAATCCGCAATTGTTAAAACAGCTTTTCTTTTTTTTAGCTTAATTTTAAACTTTTTGCTGACAAAATCACTAAAAAATTCTATTTTACGCAACTTAATCTTAATTTTTAATTAAATTTTAGAGTTTACGATCTTTTCATTTGTTCTTCGGCTTGAATAGCAGCTAATCTTTTCGCTTTTTTATCCATTTCTTCCCCAACAACTGCATTAAGTTGGTCGCCAATTAACATTACCAAAGAACTCATGTGTAGCCAAACCATTAAAACAATTACTGCACCAACTGCCCCATAAATTTTATTATAATTAGCAAAATTAGCCACATAAAGCCGAAACAAAGCTGACAATCCTGCCCAAGAAAATGCAGCTAACATTGCTCCTGGTAAAATCGGTCTTCCCTCTTCCCAACTACTGACACCAAAACGATAAATAAAAGCAAAAGTTAAAGCGACGATCGCTAAAGCCACGGGCCACCTAATTAGATGCCAAATTCCTAATAATAAAGAAGTGACATTTGGTGCCAGAATTGCTTCCATCAGCAGATCGCTAATAAATACTAAAAAAGAAGCTACTACCAAAAGCGCGATCGCTGCCATTGTGAGAATAATCGAAATTAATTTCGCTTTCCAATATGGTCGCCTTACTTTACGCGGAATTTGATGAATTTGATCGAGAGCATTCATTGCAACACTTAGCGCCCCCGACGAAATCCAAATAGCAGCAACAAAACTAATAGAAAATAAACTTTTATTTTTTCTTTGGGTAATACTTTCAACAAAATCCCTGAGTAATTGCCATGCTAAATCTGGTACTATTTCTCGATATTCGCTGACTTTCTCGCGCAGTGTAAACTGTAACGAATCTTCAAACAAACCGACTGCGGTGACGATCGCCAAAATTGCCGGAAATAAAGCTAACGTAGCATTGTACGCCATTTCCGCAGATAAGCCTGATAAGCGCCTTTCCGTAGCCCGGGAGAACGTTTTTTTCAGCGTCCTCCAGTTAAAATGTCTAAAAAAACCACAAAAGTGAACGGGTCGCATAATCCCCTAATTTTGGCGATAATCTGTTATATGCCCAGCTTGCCAGATTTTCCAACTTTACACCAATCTCTTAGTCAGTTTCCCAACTAGACCATCAGGAATTTTGGCGGGCTAAAATAAGCTAGGAGCGAGATAAAATGAGTCAAGAGGTAGTACAGTGGTTGGCTGAAATTCGGGCTTTGAGAGAGCAAATAGCCCAGTTACAAAACGATCTTAGCCAGGCTGACGAGAGTGCAGCTAATTGGCGACGGCGCTACTCAGATGAAGCCCAACAACGCCGCACTGAAGCGAAACTCGCTCAGCAGGAAATTAAACGCTTAAAAGCGGAAATTAAAGATTTGCAAACTAGAAGCTTACGTTTGAAAACTGAGCAGACTGAGAAAATGACTGAGATTGAAGAGGAAGTTTCTCAGTTACAAACGGTTGACGAACTCAAGCAAAAATTAATTGAGGCGATCGCCGAACGCGATAACCTCGCTCAAGCTTTAAAATTAGAACAGGAAAGTCACGAGCAAACTCGCCAAAGTTTGACTGCGGTTATTGGTGACACGATCGATCGGTTTTCTCACCAAAGGAATCAGGAGTAATTAGGGATTGGGGATTGGGGGAAGAGGGGGAGGGGGAAGAGGAGGAGGGGGAAGAGGAGGAGGGGGAAGACAAGGGAGACAAGGAGGAATTTGCAGCAAAGTTTTCCTAATCCCCAGTCCCCAGTCCCCAGTCCCCAGTCCCCAGTCCCCAGTCCCCAGTCCCCAGTCCCCAGTCCCCAGTCCCCAGTCCCCAGTCCCCAGTCCCCAGTCCCCAGTCCCCAGTCCCCAGTCCCCAGTCACCTAAAATCCCATAATCTTGGCTACGGCGGCTGAATTTGCCTTAACTCCTGCATTAAGCTGACTTTTACTGTGTTTGATTGCTGTATCGGGATCTTTTAATCCATTCCCCGTCAACACACACACCACATTTGCACCACTGGGTACTCGCTCTTTTACTTTCAGTAAACCAGCTACGGATGCGGCGGATGCGGGTTCGCAGAAAATACCTTCTTCTGAGGCGAGTAGCCGATAAGCGTCTAAAATTTCTTCATCGGTGACAGCATGAAACTCACCTTGACTAGCTTCAGAAACCGATCTTGCTTTTTCCCAATTCGCGGGATTACCAATTCTAATTGCTGTGGCGATCGTCTGAGGAGATGCAACTGGCTTACCGCTAATCAATGGGGCTGCACCTGCGGCTTGAAAACCCATCATTTTCGGTAATTTGCTACTTTTTCCTACTTGCTGATATTGACAAAAGCCCATCCAATATGCTGTGATATTCCCCGCATTGCCAACGGGAATACACAACCAATCAGGAGCATCGCCCAAAGCATCAACAACTTCAAAAGCGGCGGTTTTTTGTCCTTCGAGGCGATAAGGATTAACCGAATTGACCAAAGTTACCGGATGAGTTTCCGCCAGTTCCCGGACTATTTCTAAACAATCGTCAAAATTACCTTCAATTGCGATTACTTCCGCCCCATAAAGTAAAGCTTGCGCCAACTTCCCCAAAGCCACATAACCATCAGGGATCAACACAAAAGCTCGCATTCCCGCACGACGAGCATAAGCAGCGGCGGCGGCGGAAGTATTCCCCGTAGAAGCGCAAATCACCGCCTTTGCTCCGGCTTCTTTGGCTTTCGAGATCGCCATTGTCATACCTCGGTCTTTAAAACTTCCGGTAGGGTTTAAACCGTCAAATTTAACCGCCACCTCTACACCACGACCAATTTCAGCAGCGATCGCGGGTACGGGGATCAAAGGCGTATTTCCTTCTAACAGCGTTACCACCGGAGTAGACTCGCTCACTGGCAAATAAGGGCGATAAGCCTCAATTAAGCCCAGCCAACGCTTGCTGGTATTTTGCTTTGGTTCAGATAAGTTAGCCGCAGATAGCCTCAAAGCCACAAGCCTCGTTTAATTTTCAATAAATAAATCTAATTTTTTTAGCAGGAGACTTCCTGCTCGTTGAGATAACTATTAGTTCTTCTTAGTTTACCAGGTTGGGGTCAATCCGATCCCAGCAGAGTTAAGTTCTCCAACAAGCTCATCATCGATTACAGTCTTGGCTTCTTACAGATTAAGCTAAGCGCTTGCGATCGTCGGCTCGAAGTTCAAGAGAACAAACCAACTTGAGCGGGGATTTTAGACAAGTGTTTGGCACCAATCACCAATCCCCAGCTTACCCTTTATCGCGAGCGGTTAGCCGTTACCGACTTTTCTGAGCGAGAATTTGACTTGCGTTTGCGAATTTTGGGTCGTTCTACTTTTGGCACTTCCCAATCACCATTCATCCAATCAGGACAGCTAGAATCGTAAACCATCTGTAAAGCGGCGGCAGCGATCGCATGGGGATCGTATTCATCGCTTAACTGACGCACGATTGGCAAGAAAGAAGCCATCCGTTCGCCCATTAACACTTCTTTCACCTGAGCTTGCAGTTTGTCAATGCGTTGTGCTTCAACTTCTGCACGAGTAGGAATTTTGCGGACGACCAGGCTTTGACGTACTCGGCGTTCGATTTGCCGCAACATCCGACGGTCTACAGGCTGAATCAAAGAAATTGCCGTTCCTGTCTTACCTGCGCGACCTGTACGACCGATCCGATGAATATAAGTTTCGCTATTATCCGGCAAGTCAAAGTTTATTACGTGGCTCAAGTGTTCCACATCCAAACCCCGTGCCGCAATATCCGTAGCCACTACCCAGCGTACTTGACCATCACGAAAACGCTGTACTAAGCGTTCCCGTTGATTTTGAGAAAGATCCCCGTGGTATTCATCCACACTATGACCTGCGGCTTGTAACCTACTAGTAATTTCCGATGCCGAACGACGAGTCCGCACGAAAATCAAAGCTGCTTCTGGATCTTCAATCGTCAAAATCGGTTGTAAAGCTTTCATCTTCGTCCAACCGCGAGGAACCATATAGACTTTTTGCTCAATTTTCGCAGGTGCAGCTTGAGGTTGATCCACCGTCACCGTTACCGGATTGTCCAAAAACTGCTTCACCAAATCGCGAATTTCGCGCGGCATTGTCGCTGAAAAACAAGCTGTTTGGCGTTGTGTGGGTGCTTGGGACAAAATCTTCTTCACATCATCGATGAAACCCATGCTCAACATTTCATCGGATTCATCTAAAACTGCCCACTCAACCTGACTTAAATCCAGTTTTTTGCGATCGAGTAAATCGAGAACTCGTCCAGGAGTACCAACTACAATTTGAACTCCCTTGTCCAAACTGCGGATTTGGCGATCGATCGATTGACCACCACAAACTGTTAACACATAAAGTCTGCGTTCCCAGGAAAACTCTTTAATTGCGGCAGCTACTTGCTGTGCCAATTCTCGTGTTGGCGTTAAAATCAACGCTTGTACTGCCTTATTTTTTATGTCAATCCGTTCTAAAATTGGCAGCGAAAAAGCCGCCGTTTTTCCAGTACCTGTCTGGGATTGTCCGACCACATCGCGACCTTTAAGTAATTCGGGAATTGCCTGAGCTTGGATTGTTGTCGGAGATTGGAAGCCCAGTTTTTCAAGTTGCTCGCAACGAGAGTCAGAAATGCCCAGACTTTGGAATGTAATTGTCATATTTTGTTCTTGGTTGTTCGTTTGCCTGTGTACAGTTAGTGCCTAACTTGTGTTGAGGTAGTTATCTCGCTGATGCCTGTTTCCGGTTGATTGACTAATTTTTTGCTCTTAGTGGAGCTAACTAATCTGACGACAAGCTTGCGCTCGTTTTTACGCGACCGTAAAGGTCGTAAATATCGGCATCAGTAATTTCTACTTGCGCGATCGCTCCGAGCGTTGCTTCACCTTCTACAAACACCAGTCCGTCTACCTCTGGGGCAAAGCGTGCTGAACGACCGATTAATTCTTGGCTATGGTAATTTTCTTGTTCGATTAAGACATCTACTATTTTTCCTACCGATCCTTGATTTTTCTTAGCTGATATTGGTTGTTGGATTTCCATCACAATCGAGCGACGCTCGTCCATTACCTCTTGGGGAACTTGGTTGGGGAGGTCGTAAGCTTCCGTTCCTTCTTCTCTCGAAAAGGTAAATACGCCTACGTGGTCAAATTCGTGACGCTGGACAAATTCTACCAGATGTTGAAAATGCTTTTCTGTCTCGCCCGGAAATCCGACGATTAATGTTGTTCGCATCACTGCGTCCGGGAGCGCCTCTTTAATTCTCTCTATAATACGATCGTTTACCTGTCCTTGCCAAGGACGGTTCATGGCTCGCAGAATTTCTGGGTGAGAGTGTTGCAGGGGCAAATCCAGGTAGGGCAGCACGTTAGGGGTTTCTTCGATCGCTGAAATTACTTCTGGTGTTAGCCCGGTGGGATAGGCGTAATGGATTCTAATCCAGGGAATGTCTATTTTGCCTAATGCCCGTAGCAGTTCGGCTAGTTTCGGTTTTCCGTACAGATCGAGACCGTAATTGGTGGTAATTTGCGAGATGAGAATTAATTCTTGAACCCCTTGGGCGGCAAGTTCTTCGGCTTCGGTAACGAGCGACTCAATCGAACGCGATCGCTGTTTGCCCCGCAGATGGGGAATAATACAAAAGGCACAGCCGTAATCACATCCTTCGGCTACCCGTAAATAAGCTACCCCTTCGGTTGTAGTGCGATAGCGGGGAGTTGTCTCGTCAGCTATGTAGGTAGGTTCTGGGGAAACTTCTTTAACTCGTTCTCCCGTCTCCACCCGCTCAATTACCTGGACTATTTTATTGTAATCGCTGCTGCCCACGACTGCTACTGCTTCAGGTAACTCCTCAAGCAATTCTTCGGGGAAGTGCTGAACCATACAGCCTGCGATAATAATCTTTTTCTTGGCTTCTGCTAGTTCTACCAAAGTCCGAACCGATTCTTCTCGCGCTGCTTGGATAAAACTACAGGTATTGACGACTACATAATCTGCTAATTCTTCATTCGTATCTATCTGATAGCCTGCCTGTGCTAGCAGACCTAATATATGTTCGGAATCAACACGGTTTTTTTCACAACCTAAGTGAGAAAGTGCAATTGTTGGCTTTTTGCCCATTCTTTTATTTATCAATCAAATTTGTCAGTATAGGTTTTGCCATCTACGCCTAACGACGCTAGTTCCGAGCGCCGATAATTATCTTTTTTGCTATTTTCAGAGTTATTGGCTCTAGTCGTTCTTTATTGTAAAGAAAAATTTCACCAATGGGTTAGTTTTTACTCGTTCGGTTTTCCGTTAGCTATAACTCAAAAAAATAAGCATATACCATATATAATAGTATATGTCAAGAGATAAATAATAATTGGTAACTAATAACTACTAACTGGTAATGGAGATCGCGCTAATCGATAAAATTGTAACCAACAGCGCCGCTTTTCGATCTTCATCTCATCACCGAATGAGTAAAGAGGGTAGCGGCAGATTGTATTGGCGGTGCGTTCAGGTTAATGTGAAAGCGTGGATTTAGAACAAATTTTCAAAACACCGAATCCGATTATTGGCGTTGTGCATTTGTTGCCGTTGCCAAGTTCTGCTCGTTGGGGAGGTTCCCTCAAAGCAGTAATGGATAGGGCGCAAATGGAAGCAACAGCATTAGCGGCGGGAGGCGTAGATGGTATTATCGTCGAAAATTTTTTTGATGCGCCTTTTGTCAAAGACGAAGTAGACCCAGCAGTAGTAAGTGCGATGACGCTGATCGTGCAGCGTTTAATGAATTTAGTGATGTTACCAGTGGGGATCAATGTTTTAAGAAATGACGCCAAAAGTGCGCTCGCGATCGCCAGTTGCGTTGAGGCTCAATTTATTCGAGTAAACGTCCTCACTGGGGTGATGGCAACCGATGGAGGTTTAATTGAAGGTAACGCTCATCAATTAATGCGTTATCGTCGGGAATTAGGCAGCAATGTCCAGATTTTAGCAGACGTGCTGGTAAAACACGCCCGTCCCCTCGGCTCGCCAAATCTGACTACAGCAGTACAAGAGACAATCGAGCGAGGTTTAGCCGATGGCGTAATTTTATCGGGTTGGGCAACAGGTAGCCCACCGAACTTAGAAGATTTAGAGCTAGCAGTGGCGGCTGCCAAAGGAACCCCAGTTTTCATTGGTAGTGGCGCAGATTGTGACAACATCGGTAAACTGATGCAAGCTGCCGATGGGGCGATCGTCGCTAGTTCCCTAAAACGACACGGGCGAATAACGGAACCCATTGACCCAATTCGCGTGTCTCAGTTTGTAGAAGCTGCTAGAGAAAGCGTAAACTCGAAGGAGGAAGAAGTAGAAACACAAACCGTGTCTTCAGTCAAGCTTCCTTCTTGATGAAAGTCATCACTGTAACTACATAGGGAAATTTTTGAAGAAAATGAGCCGCCGACGTTCTACTCCTTGGATTCAACGCTGGTCGCGTCCGATAATTGGTGCGATCGCGATCGTAGGTGCAATTTTAACTGCTTATCTGACTGTGGTTAAACTCACTGGTGGTGAGGTTACTTGTGCTGCTGATGCTGCCGCCTCAGCTAGTAGCTGCAATGATGTCCTCAATAGTCCTTATGCTACGGTTTTTGGTCTGCCACTGTCTTTGTTTGGTTTTCTTGCTTATACCAGTATGAGTGTGTTTGCTCTTGGTCCTATAGCAATGAAGGGAGAAGGCAATAAACGACTCAAAAATCAACTCGAAAATTGGACTTGGTTACTACTGTTAGCTGGTGCGACATCGATGAGTGTCTTCAGCAGTTATTTGATGTACATTCTAACTACTGAAATTCAAGCAGTGTGTCTTTACTGCATCGGCTCGGCTCTTTTCTCCCTGAGTTTGTTAATTCTGACAGTTATTGGTCGGGAATGGGAAGATTTCGGACAAATTTTCTTCACTGGTACTTTAGTTGCAATGGTGACGTTGGTAGGAACTCTGGGAGTTTATTCTGGTATTAACTCTCCAGAAGTTACCTCATCCTCAGGTCAGACTGTTATTCCTGTAGCTACTACACAACCAGTACCGCCTTATGGTTGGGAAATTACGACTACCTCTGGCGAAGCAGAAATTGCCTTGGCTAATTATTTGACCGAGATTGGCGTGAAGAATTACGGTGCTTTTTGGTGTCCCCACTGCTACGAACAAAAACAATTGTTTGGTAAGAAAGCATTTGCGGAAATTGATTACATTGAATGCGACCCTCGCGGGGTAAATCCTCAACAAGAAGTTTGTCAAGCAACGGGGATTAAATCTTATCCAACTTGGGAGATTAAAGGTCAGTTATACCCAGGCGTAAAAACTCTGGATGAATTAGCTGAATTGTCTGATTATCAAGGTACCAAAAACTTTAAATACACAATGCCAGAAAGTTAACAGTTAGTAGCGATCGATACTCGCATCTACTAGTTAGTTAAGCAAAGACAAACAACTGCTTGCCGATCGCTGGAAATAGACGGCAAGCTCGGACAGGGTGCAAGCCTAACTAAAGTTAAATCTGAGGTTAGGAATTCGCTATGAAGGTATTGAAGATATTCAACTAATCAGCAAATAATCGTACTTGTTAGTTGGAAAAGTGCAAAAATTAGCAAACCCTGTCGTTTGATTACAGTAAATGAAAAAAAAGAGTTTGCGAGTAAGGCTGAAGCGGTGGTTGAGCGGCGATCGCCGCATATTACGCCGAGTATTACTGAGTGCTTTCAGCGTTGCAGGTGGAGTAATTATTTTGCGTTTGAATGGGTTGTTACTGGCTGGAGAATTAGCAGTTTACGACCAAATGTTCCGTCTGCGCGATTGGCGCGATCGCCAAACTTTCGACGATCGCTTTTTAATTGTTGAAATTAACGAGGAAGATATTCAACAGGTGGGAAAGTGGCCCATTCCTGATGGGGTGATGGCACAACTTTTGCAGAAATTAAATGCTTCACAACCACGGGCGATTGGTTTAGATATTTATCGGGATTTGGCAGTAGAACCGGGACATGAAGAATTTGTTGAGGTTTCTAGTCGAATTCCTAATCTGATTGGCATTGAGAAACTCGAAGCTAAAAATACTCCTGCTGTGCCACCACCGCCACAATTGAGTGAAAAAGATGGGGTGGGATTTAATAATGTGGTGACAGATGCTGATGGTAAAGTGCGTCGCTTTTTGCTTTACTCTCATCAACATGGCAAACTACACACCAGTTTTGCTCTCAAATTAGCTTTACTTTATCTTGAGTCTGAAGCAATTACTCCTCAACCAGCAACGATAAATCCGGATTATTTACAACTGGATAAAGGAGTTTTTCGCTCTTTTAAAACCAATGATGGTGCTTACATCCGAACTGATGCTAAAGGCTACCAAGTATTAGCAAATTATGTCCATCCCGCTAAGTTTCGGAAAGTGTCGATGGGTGATGTTTTGTCCGATCGAGTATCAGCAGATTTAGTACGCGATCGCCTAGTTTTGATCGGTTGGACGGCATCAAGTGTTAAAGATTTCTTTTTGATCCCTTACAGTACTAGTTTCTCTCAAGATCCTCAACTGTTTTCTGGGGTAGAGTTACACGCTAATTTTATTAGTCAAATTCTCAGTGCGGCAATTTCAGGTAGATCTTTGATGAGAGTTTTGCCTGAATTGCTAGAATGGCTCTGGATTCTTGGCTGGGCTTTGGTTGGAGCAATAATAATTTCTTCTTCGCCAAATCCGCTCCAGGGTTCTGTTGCTCTTTCAATTGCTGCTGTTGTTCTCACTGGTGGTGCTTATCTAGCTTTTTTAGTTGGCTGGTGGTTGCCTTTGGTTCCACCTTGGTTGGGATTGATCGGTTCTGCAATGGTGGTTACTAGCCAGTTGGCTCATCAACAAGAAGAACTTAAACGTTCTCAAGAATTTCTCCAAAGTGTGATTGATAAGATTCCCGATCCAATTTTTGTTAAGGATAAAGATTATCGCTGGATTATTCTCAATCAGGCTTTTTGTGATTTTAGCGGTTATTCGTTGGGGGAATTATTGGGTAAAACTGACCGCAATATTTTTCCGGCGAATGAAGCTTATGTTTTTTGGTCTCAAGATCGCTTTGTGTTTGAGAATAATACTGCTTGCGAAAATGAAGAGAAGTTTACTGATGCTCAAGGGATGACGCATTTAATTGCGACGAAAAGGTCGCTGCATCAGGATGCGGCTGGTAATGTCTTCTTAGTTGGGGTAATTCGCGATATTACTGAACGTAAGCGCCTGGAAGAGCAATTAAGGCAGTTGGCGGCTGATTTGAGCCGCCATAATGCGGAACTTAAACGTTCTGCACAACGCTTGCACCAAGATGCTTATTATGATTCTCTGACGGGTTTGGGGAATCGTAAATTCTTCTACGAAAGTTTGGCAAAATCTCTGGAATGGGCGCAAAGAAGTAAGCAACTGGTGGGTTTGTTGTTTCTCGATTTGAATAAGTTTAAACCTGTTAATGATACTTTCGGACACGATGTTGGAGATCTGTTGCTGAAAGAGGTGGGCGTGCGCTTAACTAAAAGCTTACGCAGCAGCGATGTGGTTTCTCGTCTCGGTGGTGATGAATTTACGGTCATTCTTCCAGGTATTAAGCAGGGGGAAGATGCTGAGAAGGTGGCGCAAAAGATTACTGCGGCTATGTCGGAATGTTTTTTTATTGGCGAGCATAAGATTTGCGTAACCGCTAGTATCGGTATTAGTGTCTATCCGGATGATGGGGAAACTATTGAGGAATTAATTAAGCAAGCTGATGCACAGATGTACAAATTAAAACAACTTAAGTGCGATCGCGCTTAAGTTTTTCTTACTTGGGGTGCAAGCTGAGTTGTCAGGATATTCTGTCTTTTTGCTCTTTATCTCTATTTGATTTTTTGTGGTAATTTCTAGGTCGTTAAGTATCTTTTTTGACGAAAATTTGGCGCTCGAGGAAAATTTAGTGCTCAGGTCATCTCCTGGTTTTCTCTGAAAGTTAAGTTATACTTGATGAAGGGTTTAAAAACTTGACAACATTTTCTTTATATAGTAGAAATTTCTTTCAGTAAAAATACAGAGAATTTGGTTTTTGCTCTTCCCAAAACTGGGGATCGGTGAATATACTGAAAGAAGAAAGGGTTTGCTCTTGTAAGAATTATGTTTACTTATTTTCGGATCGTGGCAACTGCGGCAATATCTTTGACACTGGTAATGGGTTTCAGCGATTTGAAAGCAAATGCACAGTCATGTTCGTGCGATCGCCTATTTTCCCCAACGCTCACACCAATTACCGCAAATTCCGAAGGATATACGCCACCAGACAACGGTAGTCCTGACAATAGTCAAGGTGCTGGCGGTAGATAATTAAAATTTGTAAGTTATTTGGAAGTTAATTGTTTGATTGAGTTGGCGGTGAGATCCACCAATGCTCCTGTTTGACTAAAGTATGAAGTTGCCAAGCTGTAGAGGTTTCGGGATAATCGCTGCGATAATGTCCCCCACGACTTTCGGTGCGAAAAGCGGCACTTTTGAGAATTAAATAAGCAATATCGAGTAAGTTAAACGTTTCTGCGTAATAACGTAAGTTTTTTTCGGTTTGTGCGGATTGAAATTGAATTGTCTGGGTAGGTTTTTGAGCGAGTAAAAGTTGGCTAGCAGGGTGGGTAGCTAATTGTTGTCGCCAAGAAACAATTTGGGCGATCGCCTCTTCCATGATTTTCTGCGATCGACAAATTCCTGCACTTTGCCAAACTAACTTTTGCAGTGGGGAAATTAATTCGCCCAACTTTGCTAAGGAGTTTTCTAACTCATCAGAAAAGCTACTCATCTGTGTCTCAAGATTAAACTCTTTGTCAGCAAAATCTAAATCTACTTCTAACTTAGATAACTCAGCCGCATAGACGATACATTCCAACAAAGAATTACTCGCTAAGCGATTTGCACCATGAACTCCAGTGCTAGCAGTTTCGCCGATCGCGTATAATCCAGGAATCGAAGTTTGATTCATTTTATCTGTGGCAATTCCTCCCATCCAATAATGAGCGGCTGGTGCAACAGGTATTAACTCCTGAAAAACATCTATTCCCCAATGCTGACAAACTTGAATAATATTCGGAAAGCGATGACGAATTCGTTCTGGATCGATTGGGCGTAAGTCTAAATATACACGAGCGTTGGCGGGATCGGGGGCAGTTTTTTGCAAATGAGTAAAAATTGCTCTACTCACCACATCTCGCGGAGCTAATTCTCCCGATGGGTGATAATTAAAAGCAAAGCGAGAGCCACTTTCATCAACTAAATGCGCTCCTTCGCCCCTAACTGCTTCACTGATCAGAAAATGAGGCGCGCCTGGTACAGTTAAAGCTGTGGGATGAAATTGGACGAACTCTAAATCGCGTAAAACAGCGCCAGCCCGCCAAGCTAGCGCCACACCATCGCCTGTACTAACCGCAGGATTAGTAGTTTGGGCAAAAACTTGACCGCCGCCACCCGTAGCGAGGATTGTTGCAGGCGATCGCAGCCAGAAAACTTTGCTTTGATATAATAAACTCACCCCAAGACAGCGATCGCTTTGCTCGTCAATCCACAAACTCAAAGCAAAGGCATTGGTAATTACTTGAATATTTTCTCGTTGTAAGACTCGTTCGGTGAGCGTACTAACGATCGCTCTCCCAGTAGTATCAGCCGCGTGAAGTACGCGAGGGCGAGAATGTGCCGCTTCTAACGTCATCGCCAAGTTTTTACCTCGGCGATCGAAAGCTACTCCCAAATTTACCAGATTGGCGATCGCCGCCGGAGCCTTTTCAACCAAAAACTCAATCGCATCGACTTCACCAAGACCCGCACCTGCTTTAATCGTATCTTGGAAATGTAGCTGAGGAGAATCATTCGGCGCGATCGCGGCAGCTATTCCTCCTTGCGCCCAATCACTTGCACCCGTTTTTAAGGTATCTTTAGTTATCAACCCTACTTGTAAATGTTGTGGCAAGCAAAGTGCAGCATACAAACCCGCCGCACCAGAACCAATCACTAGTACGTCAAACTGAGTAGGAATAGACGGTTGGGAAGTAGAAGTAATTTCCAAGGCAGACAAATCTAAGTTTTTAGTTAGTGTAGCTCTTTCCTAAGTGATAACCCACCCCCTTGAGGGAGTGGGTTGGAAATAATTTGCGATTAAACTTTAACAGTGCGCGATCGCACTTTCCTGACTTTAGTAGTTACCGTTGTTAAAACGGTCGCCTCCTTCAACATAAACCGATGAAGGTGTGGTAACTGTAAAGTTATCCAAATTAGCTTGGAGTCTTTCTTTCTGAGTTTCGCTTAGTCCAGGAATGTTGAGAACATCTTCTACCTTTTGATAAGGCGCATTCGTAACAATTTTCTGGGCTAAAGTGGGGTAAAAACCGCGAAACTGACGGAAAAAACGCACGTTAGCGTTGTTTAAATCTACTTTTTTTCCGTACTCAGTAGCTAGTTTGGCGTCAGCAGGATTTATTAATGCTACTTCAGCTAAAACTGGAGATGATTGCAGGGTAACGCTGCTGAGATTGACTGCGATCGCCTTTGGTTGTCCTAGCATCGCCAAGCAACCTACGCTTACCAGGAGTATAGCGAGAATGCGAACCAATTTTTTCATGAACTTGACTCCTCCTAACATGGCTCTTCCTACTTGAGATTAGTGATATTTATTCTAATGGTTAACTTTTGTTTTCTATCGTTTAATTTTATCTCATTTTTCGCCCAGCTAACGGCTTATTTACTTAATTTACTCTCATTTTTCCACTACTGCCTTAACAGTTTGTCAAAAAATTATTAATTTTTCTACCTTTGTCAATTATTTTTCATAAAAATTAACTAATTAGTTTGAACTCGCCGCTAAATCAAGGGATTCTAGCGATCGCCGTGGGAGCTTTGAAAGTTGCGGACTAGGTAAACTGTTGACTGAGAGCAACGGGATTGTGGACGGTAATTTTCTTTTTGTGAATCGAAATCATATTTTCTGTCCGTAAGTCTCCTAACAAACGGGTGACAGTCACGCGAGTAGAACCAATTGCTTCAGCGATCGCTTGGTGGGAAAGCTTGAGATCGATTCTAATTCCATCTTTAGTCGGGACACCAAAATCGCGACAGAGAATTAACAGAAAACTGACCAACCGCGAACCCATATCTCGGTGCGCTAAAGTTTCGATCATCATTTCTGTCTGCAAAATCCGCGAAGATAATCCCCGCAACATTAACATTGACAGTTCGGGATTGTTTTTCAGTGCTAGCTCTACTTGTTCGATCGGAGCCGAAAGTAGTTCCACTGGTGTAAACGCCACCGAATGATAAAAGCGATCCGATCGCTGACCCGTAATCAGCGATAATACGCCAAAGACACTGTTTTCGCGCAACAACGCCACCGTAATTTCTTCTCCCGCCTCGTATACTCTTGATAACTTTACGGCTCCTTTGAGTAAAAAATACACCCTTTCTGCCGGATCGCCAGGGAAAAAGATGGTCTTCCCCCGCTCAAAGCTTTCCACTACGGGCGGATAAGACTCTCCTCCGATTTGACGGAATACAGATGCTAGGGATTTCTCTTGGGTCACTGCGAGTTCCATTACTTTCTTCCACGCCTGAGAAACTTTTGCTTTTTCATGATTTACAAAACTTGATATCCCGACTTAGAGACAACTCTTAATCTACTTTTGGGGACAAGGTTTGTGTTACTGAATACATTTTACGCTGTAATTTTTCTCAATTCCTAAAATTACAGTAGCGATCGCCATTGCAGTTGGCTCGTATGCTGACTACCCTACCTCATGGTACGATCCCACAGGGAAACATCCCACTGTTAATAACTTACTCTAAACAAACTGTTAAAATAGACCGCTATGCTCGATTTAACTGGAAAAAAGGCTTTTGTCACCGGAATCGCTAACGATCTTTCTATTGCTTGGGGAATTGCTCAACAGCTACATCAAGCGGGAGCAGAAATCGGTGTAAATTACTTACCTGATGAAAAAGGACGTTTTGAGAAAAAAGTTCGCGAACTAGTCGAACCTCTCAATCCGACTGTGTTTGTACCTTGTAATGTCCAAGACGATGCCCAAGTTGATGCAGTGTTTGAGACAATTAAGGAAAAATGGGGCAAACTGGATATTCTCGTTCACTGTCTCGCTTTTGCGAGTAAAGAAGATTTATCTGGCGATTTTAGTTCTACATCCAGGGCTGGTTTTACTACCGCTTTGGAAATTAGCACCTATTCGCTGACAAGGTTAGCAAGTGCTGCAAAACCTTTAATGAGCGAGGGAGGAAGTATTGTTACTCTTACCTATCTTGGTGGAGTGAAGGTAATTCCTAACTACAATGTTATGGGTGTAGCTAAATCAGCCTTAGAAATGAGCGTCCGCTACCTTGCGTCGGAATTAGGATCGAATAATATTCGAGTTAATGCTATCTCCGCAGGACCGATTCGCACCCTCGCTTCTTCCGCAGTTGGTGGTATCCGGAAGATGATTCGTCATGTTGAAGAAGTTGCTCCTCTGCGACGCACTGTAACGCAAACAGAGGTAGGTAATGCAGCCGCATTTTTGTGCAGCGATCTTGCTAGTGGAATTACTGGTCAAGTTCTCTACGTTGACGCAGGTTACGAAATAATGGGTATGTAGGTTATTGGGGACTGGGGACTGGTGACTGGGGATTGGGGATTGGGGATTTCAGTTACCAGTTATCAGTTATCAGTTATCAGTAGAAATTGGAGACAAGGATGAGGGGGGAGACAAGGGAGATAAGTGGTTCGCCATTTAAACCAACATATCAGCAATTGCGAAAAGGTTGTAGCGATCCCATCTTGGTTGCTAACCATACCCAATTTAAATTCCTGTTAGCTTAAACTATAAACTGTTCACTGTTCACTGGTAACTGCTAACTGTTCACTGCTAACTGCTAACTGTTCACTGCTAACTGGTCACTGTTCACTGTTCACAGGAAAAGACTTATGCAAACACGCGATCGCGCAATTTCTGAAACTAATCCACCATTACAACAGTCTCGCACTGCTTCGGTTCGACGCACTACAGGCGAAACTGATGTCCGAGTAACTGTTAATCTTGATGGTCAAGGTGAATGTTCGGCTAATACTGGTATTCCTTTCCTCGACCATATGCTTCACCAAATATCTTCTCATGGTTTGCTTGACCTTGATGTCCAAGCTACGGGAGATTTAGAAATTGATGACCATCATACTAATGAAGATGTTGGTATTACCATAGGTCAGGCAATTTGTCAAGCACTTGGTTCTCGTAAAGGAATTCACCGTTTCGGTCATTTTATCGCGCCTCTTGACGAAGCTTTAATTCAAGTTGCTTTGGACTTTTCGGGAAGACCACATTTGAGTTACGGTTTGGAGATACCCACCCAGCGCGTGGGGACTTATGACACTCAATTAGTCAGAGAATTTTTTGTGGCGATCGCCAACCACTCGCAAATGACTTTACACATCCGTCAATTAGATGGCATTAACTCTCATCATATCATCGAAGCTACCTTTAAAGCCTTCGCCAGAGCAATGCGAATGGCGCTAGAAATCGATCCCCGTCGCGCTGCGAAAATTCCTAGTTCCAAAGGCGTATTGTAAGATTAAATATACAAATGTTTGCTACGCATCACAATCTTGTAGAGAGGTTGCACGCAATTTCTCTACACAATTTATGTAGCAATTTCTTGACCATTTCAGCTAAGTAAAATATTTAGGCGAATTATCAAAAAGTTCCTCAAAAATGCAATAGGAAATTGAGGAATTTTTCGCTATTTAAGAAGAAGCAACTGATAATTTATTTTCTGATGAAATCGAAACGCTTATGTAGAGACGTTTCAGGCAACATCTCTACTAAAAAAAATAATTTCGCGAATCAAGGAAATTGCCACATTATAGAGAAGATCTCAGTAACATAGAAATATCAAAACTTGCTCTCGTGAAACAGCCATGTCTGAGACTAGCTTCGCCGAAATCGATGTAAAATTACCTCCAACTGCGGCAGAACTTCCCTCTGAAGATAATATTCCCATGGAAACACAGCGCCACAAAATGCAAATGGACTTGCTGATCGATACCACAGAAATTTGGTTAGCGCAAAGGTCAGATGGTTACGCTAGTGGAAATATGTTCGTCTACTTCAGTCTGGAACAAATTCGCAACCGAGATTTTCGCGGTCCAGACTTCTTTGCTGTTTTGGGAGTACCGAAACGCGAACGTTTAAGTTGGGTGGTTTGGGAAGAAGGAAAAGCGCCAGATGTGGTGATTGAGTTACTTTCTGAAAGTACAGCGCGGTTTGACAAAAATGAAAAAAAGCTGATTTATCAAAATCAGTTGCGCGTACCGGAATATTATTGGTTTGACCCTTTTAATCCTGATGATTGGGCGGGTTTTTATCTCCAAGGTGGAACCTACCAACCTTTGCGAGTTAATGACCAAGATCGGTTGGTGAGTCGTTCTCTAAATTTAGCTTTGGTGCGTTGGTACGGGAATTATCGAGGTGTGGAGACGACTTGGTTACGCTGGGCTACTTTGGAGGGAGAATTAATCCCAACTTTAGCTGAACAAGAAAGACAGCAAGCTGAACAAGAAAGACAGCAAGCTGAACAAGCGAGACAGCAAGCTGAACAAGAAAGACAACGCGCCGAACAAGAAAGACAACGCGCCGAACAAGTAGAATCTCAGTTAGGACAAATTGTGCGGAGAATGTTGTCACAAGGAATGAGTTTAACGCAGGTAGCTGAGTTAACAGGTTTGGCTGAATCTCAGATAGAGAAACTGGGGAGTTAGTGTTTGCTGGTGAAAGATTGTCTCACAGCATGGATAGGAATAATTCAAAATCGCTTTCGCGCGAAAGCGCCAATCGCCAAAATTACTCTCCTTTTATTGGGAGCAACTTTTTTTGGTTTCTGTTTAGATAAAATTAATTTTCCGGTAGCTTGGTTACTCGGTCCGATGATTCTGGGAATCAGTTATGCTCTTAACCGAGGTTCTCCTCAACCCTTACCTAAGCTTTTCTCGACTGTGGGAAAATCAATTATCGGTGTTGCTACTGCGGCGCGTTTTTCTTTGGAGACATTAGCTACAGCGACAAATTATGCTTTACCGTTGTTGTTATGTATTTTTATCACGGGTAGTTTAAGTCTCTTTAATGGCTATTTATTAGAGCGTTGGGCGGGTATTAATCGAGCAACGGGTTTTTTAGGTTCGACACCAGGTGCAGCTTCAGCGATTGTTGCGATGAGTGAAGAAATGGGTGCAGATGCGATCGCGGTTTCTGTGCTGCAATATGTGCGAGTGGCGATCGTTGTCTTATTCATTCCTCTGGCGGCTAGTTTACTTTTTCCTGCTAATTCTGTCACCCAAGTACAAGCTACAACAACAATTTATCCCACTAGCGGAGTGCCAATACCAATAAGTTGGAATCTTTTAATCTTAGCTGTTTGTGCAATTATTGGTGTTTGGGGAGGAAGTCGCTTACGCTTACCTGCTTCACCGTTTTTAGGTCCGTTTCTAGTGGGGCTAATTGCATTTTCGGGACTCCCTTATCAATTACAAATACCACCATTTTTGTTCGCTGGCGGACTTTTGGTTTTTGGGCTTTTTATTGGACTCAAATTTGACTTTCATACAGTTCG
Source organism: Oscillatoria salina IIICB1 (assembly GCF_020144665.1). Taxonomy (NCBI): domain Bacteria; kingdom Bacillati; phylum Cyanobacteriota; class Cyanophyceae; order Oscillatoriales; family Oscillatoriaceae; genus Oscillatoria; species Oscillatoria salina. The sequence continues at coordinate 53,447 of NZ_JAAHBQ010000043.1, forward strand.
CAAACTTTTCAAAGCAGTTTTGATTGAGGTTGTTTTAGTCATTGTCCTGAGTTTGATTTGTCTGGGAGTTGGCTATGGGTTTCATTTAGTTACTGATGTTAATGTGGTGACGGCGGTTTTAAGTTTCACTCCTGGAGGAATTGAGGCAATGATTGCTACAGTTGTGCAGTTGGGAGGTGATGTGGGCTTAGTTGTGATGGCACAAATGACGAGAATGTTGATTGTTTTATTACTTAGTCCCTGGTTGGTTAGTTTTGCGCTTAAAAGTGCGGCAAAAGCTAATTTTCAGAAGGAAAAAGATTAGGTTATTGGGCAATTATTTGTAGATATTACCAGAAAAACTGGGTTTAAAGCCTCGCCCTTTAGCGGAGCGGAGGGCGACTTTTTAGAAGTGTAGTACCAAGGAAATATTTGTGGTAAAATTTCTCCAAACAGAAGGAGGTTATGTTAATTGTTTGGCTGTCAACAAAATCTGATTAAAAACTCAGAACAACTGCCATTCATCGAGTATCTTTGCCGAACGAACCGCTAATAAACTTATTAACTGTGGAATTTATTTAG
>NZ_JAAHBQ010000044.1 GCF_020144665.1 Oscillatoria salina IIICB1
AGTAAGCACAATGGCTTTGCCGGAGTGTCTAGAGGTTGCTTGGCGCAACCAAGAAGACTTTTTGTTTTCTGAATCCCTTTTCTTCTAGGAAGGGGAGTCGTCAAGCAGAAAAAAGGGTTAACCTGTGATTATTGGTTAACCCTTTTAAGCTTGGGAACGCGCATTAATTGCTCTTACTTTTGTACAACTAACTTAACGTTAGCGTTTTGCAGACCGCGTTGCTTGACTTCAGCCAAGGTTTTGTTAACGGCATACTTTTGATTGATCGAGTTGATCAACTCGGTTTGGTTGTGCTTCTTAGCAACACCCCAGAGATCGGCGATCAAGTCGAAAGTGCCATCGCTGTTGCGAGACCAGCCAAGGTCATATTCGCCATCGAGAACAGCAACGATGTCTGCACGAACGCGCTGACCATTGTAGCCGCGAACGTCAGCTTCACTCTTAACAGTAATACCCAGGTCGCGCAGAGAAGCGGTCAAGATTTCGGAATCGGCGATCTTAGTACGGAGAGTGCTGAAATGAGACATTTGGATTTCCTCCTAGAAAATGAGATTCAAAACGACAACGTTTGTTTTGGTGAAAACTGCTAGCATTTGCTAGCCTTTGCTCCCGTTGGGATCGGGAGAAAGCCTGTTAAAACTCCATGCGCTGATATTCAGCTACGGAGGCAGCCGCAGGTCTTGCTCGCTGTCTTGCCCAATCTCTCAGGGCTGTGACCTGCTCTGTCATTGTCCGGGACAGAGGTAAAGTGGCTTTTATTGCGGCGATAATATCTAGCTGCGTGAATTCGCGGTCTTGGGCGAATGCTTCGTACATGGCAGCTATGAGTGCCTGCTCTATCTCTGCTCCAGAAAAACCTTCTGATACTTTCGCAAGTTGGTCGATATCGAAACGAGCTATGTCTTCACGACGCTTGCGAAGATGAATTTTGAAAATTTCCATTCTTTCTTCTGTCGTTGGCAAATCAACGAAGAAGATTTCGTCAAAGCGACCTTTTCTTAAGAATTCCCCAGGTAGCCGTTCAACCCGGTTCGCCGTTGCCATCACAAATACGGGTGAGGTTTTTTCTTGCATCCAGGTTAAGAAGGAACCGAAGATGCGGCTTGATGTACCACCATCTGAGTCAGCCGAACCAGTGCTACCGGAAAAAGACTTATCTAATTCATCGATAAACAAAATTGCTGGCGAAATTGACTCTGCTGTTTTGAGGGCATTGCGTAAGTTAGCTTCTGACCTACCTACCATTGAGCCATCGTAGACTCTACCCATATCCAATCGTAATAGTGGCAATCCCCAGAGGCGAGATGTTGTTTTGGCGATCAGAGACTTACCGCAGCCTGGAACCCCTAAAATTAGCATTCCTTTTGGTTGAGGTAATCCGTAAGCCCTCGCTCTTTCTGTGAAAGCATTAGAACGCTGTCTCAGCCACCGCTTTAGTTCTTCTAGTCCACCGATCGAATCGATTGTTTCGTCTTCTTCGATGTATTCTAAAATACCATTGCGGCGAATTAGTTGCTTTTTCTCCGAGAGGATGACTTCTACTTCCTCTTCGGTCAAGCGTTTTGCTTGTACTTGAGCTTTGCGGTAAACTTTTTCCGCTTCATCCTTGGTCAATCCTAAAGCAGCTTTGAGCAGTTTTTCTCGTACCTCAGTGGTGAGGCGGCGATTTTTGCCCTTTTCTAACTGCTGGCTCAAAACTCGGTCTAACTCCGCCATGTCGGGCAAGGGAAAGTCGAGAACCACTACTTCTTTTTCTAGCTCGATGGGAATCTGCTGAATCGGCGACATTAAAATAATAATTTTTTCTGTGCCTTTAAAAGAAGCGATCGCATCTCGCAACCACCGAGTTGTCCCTGGTGAATCTATATATGGATGAAGGTCTTTAAATATATAAATACCTGGTTCTCGCTGTCTTACTACCCACTCGATCGCCGCTTCTGGCGATACTGTATTATGTTGGGTGACGTGGCGGGGTTGACCGTACTCTACGATGCCGTGTGTCACTGTCCATATATAGACGTGGCGATGGCTCGTTCTCATCTGGGCAATCTTGGCGATCGCTTGTTCGGCTCGTTCTTCCTCAGAAGTTACGAGGTAGATGAGGGGATATTGAGCTTGAACGAGAATACCTAGCTCTTCTTGCATAACCATCGACCTATCTTAAAACTACGTGCAATCACTGAAATCGCGAGCGAGGTCTTGCCCCAACCCCTACTCAGCAGGGAACTAATTCTTCCTCTCCTTCGGAATCGGTACTTCCTTTTACTTGTTCTCGTACCTTTTCTACCGGAAGCTCCTCAGCCAATACTCCTGGCTGATCTTTCAGGGAAACCATCTGCCCATCTTTGTTGACCAAGGCGCTGTTGCACTCAGGACAAGCATATACTTGATGGGTTTTTCCTCGATCTGCTTCTACCTCGTCTACCATCTCTGGATATTTTAAGTAGAAGACGATTGCTCTTTCTACTATTGCTGACATCGATTCTGTGTCAACCGCAGAGCGAATCTTTAGTTGGCGATGGAGTCCTGGTGGAAGATATAACGTGACTTTTTGCTTGTCTGGCATTTCACTCTCAATCTTTCTACCCAGGTTTCTTTTGTTAGCATATCGATTTGATTTCTGGCTGTCAAGCTGTTTCACCGTTATGACGGCAATATTGTTATATTTGTTTACATTTCCGGGTTGCCAAGTCGGTTCAGCGAATAAATCATCAGCACTAAATCATGATTTTCCCTTGGTAATTAAATTTCTGAAACCCTTGCAATTAAAGCACTTTGGTGATAATTTTCCCACTCGACAGGGGCGAGTTCTCATCAAGAAAATCCTTTCTGGAACTTTGTTAACATTAATTTTGTTTGGCTGTCGGAGTTCACAACTGGCGGTTTCTGGCTGGGAAATTTATCGTAACCAACGCTACAACTTTGAATTTCCCTATCCGAGTAACTGGATCGCCTTACCGATGCCCGATAATCGAGATGGACAAATTTTTCAAGATCCTAGCAACCCTAGCGTCGAAATTAGAGGTTGGGCAGGGAATAGCTTATCAGGAATTGAGATTGAGATCGATCCGCGATCGCACCACACCGATCATCAATCCATAAAAACTAAACCAGAAAACTTGATCACCGAACAAGGATTAACAGGAAAACTATATATCGAAATCGGCTCCGAGATTAGCCTCATGAAACTAACACTGTTACAAGGAGATATACAGTACAACTGGCGAGGAGAAGCCGAAAGCGAAGAATTTGCCAATTATTACCGTTTATTTGACTTTATTGCCACTCGCTACCGAGTTTTACCCCCAGAGGAGTGAGGGGGGAGACAAGGAGGAGGGGGAAGACAAACTGATAACTGTTCACTGATAACTGTTCACTGATGAACCTAATCCCCAGACTTAATCAATCATCGCAATACATTCAATTTCGACAAGAACATCTTTTGGTAAACGAGGAACTTCGACACAGGCGCGGGCGGGTGCAGTTGCTTCGTTAAAATATTGGGCATAAACTTGATTCATTGCGGCAAAATTTGGCAAATCGGTCAAAAAAACCGTAGTTTTGACGACATTTTCCCAAGTTGCGCCAGCCGCAGCCAGAACAGCTTCTAAATTCGTCATTACTTGTTTAGTTTGCTGGGTAATATCTCCCACACCGACAATTTCGCCTGTTTTGGGGTTGAGGGAAATTTGACCAGCAAGGAAGATCATTTTTCCTGTAGCCGCGATCGCTTGATTATACGGTCCAACGGGTGCAGGTGCTGCTTCAGTACGAATAACTTCTTTCATAGTTAATTTGTCAAATGAGGACGAATGCCATAATTTCGGTAACGCCAATAGTCGCGCAAAATGCGCTCGTGGTCAAAACAAAGATTTTTGGGTAACTCCCAAGAGGGAAAAATACCGAGATTTTTCGCATCGTCATTAGCTTTGGGTTCACCTTGCGCGCTAGCGAGAAAGACGACACTTAGAGTATGTTGACGAGGGTCGCGATCGGGGGCAGAGTAAACTTGGAACTGTTCGATTAGTTCCACTTGTAGGCTAACTTCTTCCTCTGCTTCCCGTTTAGCTGCGGTTTCTACCGATTCTCCGTAATCGACAAAACCGCCAGGAAGCGCCCAACCATGAGGAGGATTTTGACGTTCGATTAACACAATCGGTAGATGGGGTTTGTCAATTAGTTCGATAATGATATCGACAGTTGGGGTAGGATTTCGGTGAGCCAAAGTGTTTGGGTTCCTTTTCTGCTGAAGTGCGACCACAGGTTATTTTACCAGTTTGGGGGAATTGATAATTTTCGCGCATTCGGCGGAGCCGTTCTCGCAGAGTAGACGCTAAGACGCAAAGGAAGATCGCGAAGAAGTTCTTCTCAGGGAGAGAGTCAAAAAGTCTCGCTTCAGTTTAAATTAAAATAAACCGAAAAGTTGTGATGGTAAATAAGCGAAATGTAAATACTGCAAAGACTTTGACTGTTGTGGGGGCGGGTGCTTGGGGTTCGACTTTAGCGCAACTTGCTGCTTACAATGTTAAGGTACGATTGTGGTCGCGTAGCAGTGAAGAAAGTTTAGAGGATGCGATCGCTGGGGCGGATTTTATTTTATCAGCAGTTTCGATGCAGGGTGTGAGACCGACGATCGCTAAGTTAGAAAAGCTCGATTTGTCAGATAATCTAATTATTATTAGTGCTACAAAAGGCTTAGACCCGGTGACTACTCATACTCCTTCTTTATTGTGGCAAGAAGCTTTTCCTCAGAATGCGGTGGTTGTAATTTCGGGACCTAATTTATCTAAAGAAATTCAACAAGAATTACCTGCGGCGACGGTAGTGGCGAGTAAGAAGCAAGAGGCGGTACAACAAGTACAGGAAATTTTTGCCTCGGAGATATTTCGAGTTTATGCTAATAGCGATCCACTGGGAACCGAATTAGGTGGTACGCTCAAGAATGTAATGGCGATCGCTGCGGGTGTATGTGATGGTTTGCAATTGGGAACTAATGCTAAAGCGGCGCTTTTAACGAGGGCTTTACCTGAAATGGTTCGGATTGGCACTACTTTGGGTGCTACTGTCGAAACTTTTTTCGGTTTATCTGGTTTGGGCGATTTATTAGCCACTTGTAGCAGTTCCCTTTCCCGCAATTATCAAGTTGGCTACGGACTCGCCCAAGGGAAATCTGTAGAACAACTTTTGACAGAAATTGAGGGAACTGCTGAAGGAGTTTATACTACTAAAGTTGTTATCGATCTTGCCCAGCAACAGGATATTTCTGTGCCAATTTCCCAGCAAGTTTATTTACTTCTTGAAGGCAAAATTTCTCCTAGAGAAGCAGTTATTTCTCTTATGGAACGCGAGTTGAAATCGGAGTTTAGCGATTTATTTGCCTAAATTTTACTTGTTTTTAAATGTTCACTTAATTGAAGATTAAATGCCAACTCAGGAAAAAGAAATTACCCACGAAAAGCAAGAAAAAACCGAAAAACCAATTTTAAATTTTTTCCAGCTTTGGAATATGAGCTTTGGCTTTTTTGGTATTCAATATGGTTGGGCTTTACAGTTTGCCAATACCAGTGCTATTTATGAATATTTGGGTGCCGAACCCGAACAAATTCCGATGTTATGGTTGGCTGCTCCTTTAAGTGGCTTAATTGTCCAGCCAATTGTCGGTCATCTCAGCGATCGCACCTGGGGATTTTTAGGAAGAAGACGACCATATTTTTTAGTTGGTGCAATTCTGAGTTCGACTGCTTTAATTTTAATGCCTAATTCTTCCACGCTTTGGATGGCAGCAGGTTTGCTCTGGATTTTAGATACTTCGGTTAATATTAGCTTGGAACCTTTTCGTGCTTTTGTCGCCGATATTTTGCCTCTAAAACAGCGAACGCAGGGCTTTGCAATGCAAAGTTTTTTTATTGGTTTTGGCGCAGTTGTAGCCGCCATTTCTCCTTGGTTGTTGGCGAATTTTTTGGGCGTTACGAGAGCAGCAGATAATCAAAATGGTATTCCTTTGACGGTCAAGATTTCTTTTTATTTAGGGGCTGCTGTTTTTTTGATTACAGTGCTATGGACAATTGTAACTACTAAAGAATATCCGCCAGAAGATTTAGCAGCTTTTCGCAAAAAAAACTCAGAAAATGGCGGATTTTTCAATGGGGTAAAAGAACTTTTTCATGCTTATAAAACTATGCCAGAAACGATGAAACAATTGGGCTGGGTACAGTTTTTTACTTGGCTAGGAATGTTTTGCGTATTGTTATATTTTCCGCCCGCAGTAGCTAGATATATTTTTGGCGCGATCGATCGAACATCACCAATTTATACTTATGGTATTGAATGGGCAGGAATTTGTATTGGAGTTTATAATGGGGTTTGCTTTATTTTTTCCTTATTTTTAGCAAAAGTTACGCAATTAACAAGTAGGAAAATAACTCATGCTTTTTGCTTGTTTTGTGGGGGTGCAGCCTTGATGTCTTTACTCTTTATTCGCGATCCATATTTGTTATTTATTCCGATGATTTGTTTAGGGCTTGCTTGGGCGAGTATGCTAGCAATACCTTACTCGATTTTGGCAGATGCTTTACCTGCGGAAGAAACTGGGGTTTATCTGGGAATTTTTAATGCGTTTATCGTCATTCCCCAAATAATTGCTGCTTTAGGTTTGGGCTGGGTGATGCACAATTTTTTGGATAATAATCACTTAATGGCAGTAGTTTTAGGTGGTACTTTGATGATAGTAGCGTCACTGTTAGTTGCTGGAGTTGAGGACGTAGGTGAGGAGAAAGAAAGAGAAGTTGTCCGGGAAAAGTTGACAGGAGAAAGTTAGGTGACATACTCCCACTGTGCAATCTCTGATTACAAGGTAAATTTTTCCTTGTCTGGCGATAGAGGTGACAAACTGCTACCTCAGTGTATTAATCTAGTTGGTTGGCAGCGATCGACAATGTTTGAGTCGGTCGGCTTGACTGTTGTTCGCTAATTATTTTTTTGATAGGAAAGTGTATGGATCTTTCAAGAGCAAGCGGCATCTTATTACATCCTACTTCTTTACCCGGTCGCTTTGGCATTGGCGAGTTAGGACCGGAAGCATATCGCTTTATTGATTTTTTGGCAGAAAGTTACCAGCAAGTTTGGCAAATTTTGCCTTTGGGACCGACGGGATTTGGCAATTCTCCTTACTTATCCTATTCAGCTTTAGCAGGTAATCCTTTGCTGATCGACTTAGAATGGTTGCATTCAGAAGGACTTCTTGCAGAAGAAGATTTTGGTTTGCTACCAGAATTCGGGTGCGATCGCGTCAACTACGATTTAGTTTACGAAACCAAATTACCTTTACTCAATCAAGCTAGCTTAAATTTTCGGGCAAAAGCATCGCCATCTCAACGAGAAGCATTTGAGCAATTTTGTCAAGTTCATAGTTATTGGCTTGATGACTATGCTTTATTTATGGCAATTAAAGAAGCTCACGACGGTGCAAGCTGGCATACTTGGGATGAAGAGATTGCCAAACGCTCAACTACAGCGATCGCCAAATGGCAGTCTCGCCTGAGTGAAGAAATCTTTCGTCATAAATATCTTCAGTTTGAATTTTACCGTCAATGGTCAGAACTGAAAAACTACGCCAACGAAAAAGGGATTAAAATCTTTGGTGATATTCCCATTTACGTCGCCCATGACAGTGCCGATGTTTGGGCGCATCCCGATATTTTCTGCTTAGACAAAGAAACAGGCGAACCAGCACTCATGGCTGGCGTTCCCCCAGATTACTTTAGCGAAACAGGTCAACTGTGGGGAAATCCAGTTTATAACTGGGAGCAAATCCAAAAAAATAACTTTAAGTGGTGGATACAGCGCTTCAAAGCCACACTCGAATACGTTGACATCATCCGGATCGATCATTTTCGCGGATTTGAATCTTTTTGGGCAGTACCCCAAGGCGAAAAAGTCGCAATTAACGGCGAATGGATCGAAGCACCCGGAATAGCCTTCTTTGAAATACTGCGCGAACAATTAGGAAAACTGCCAATTGTCGCCGAAGACTTAGGAGAAATCACACCCGAAGTCGAAGCCTTACGCGATCGCTTCGATTTTCCCGGCATGAAAGTTTTACATTTTGCCTTTGACTCCGGAGTTGACAATCCTTTTTTACCCTTTAACTACACTTCGCGCAACTGTGTAATTTACACCGGAACTCACGATAACAACACCACTCTCGGCTGGTTTAACGAACGATCCCCCGAAGCCCAACAAAGAGTTTTACAATATCTTGGTTGCGTAGAGCCAGAGGGCATTAATTGGAGTTTAACCCGTCTTGCCCTTGGTTCTATAGCCAATCTAGCCATCTTTCCCTTACAAGACATTTTAGGCTTAGGAACGGAAGGCAAAATGAATACTCCAGGTAAAGAAGAAGGAAACTGGAGTTGGCGTTATCAAGCCTCTGCTTTAACGCCAGAATTGTGCCAGCGACTCAAGGATTTGACTTACCTTTATCGTCGCGCCCCTCAACAAATCACTCCCTAAATCGAGTCAGATTTTCATGACTTGGGATTAGCTTGATAAGTCACTTCCTGCACTTGATTTGGTGGACCGAGTTGCTTTGCCTTTTGGTCGTTAAAAGCAACCAAAATACCTCCAGCATTACCAGCGAGTACAGTTAATTTCTTATCTGCTACCCAAGTCCGTTGAGTACCTTCTTCGAGAGTACCTTCAAACTCGGTCTTGCCATCCGCGACAATTCGCAGCCAAGATTCGGATTTCACGGTGACACCAACCACCACAGGCTTAGATTCAGAATTAACTTGGTCTAACTTTTGTGGCAGCGTGTCAATCTGATTTTGTGGTTCGAGAGACTGCTTTTCTAATTGAACGCTATTGACCTGCAAAATAGAACGCTCAATCGTCATCGAAAGACTATTAACCGCAGCAACCACAATTACCACATATAACAGATAAAGATGTATCGGTCGCAACTGACCGAGACGAAAACTCTCCCACTTTGGCTTAATCCAGGGTTGGCTTGGGTAAATTGGAAAATCTCTGGCAAATTCTCCTCCTTTCAAGCCCAAAGCATCAGCAAATTGCTTGATTAACCCTCGAATATAAACTGGTTCCGGCAATAAATCCAGTCTGCCTTCTTCAATCGCCTTGAGCAAGCGCATCCGAATCATAGTTCTTGCTGCCACCTCATCGATGGACAATTTTTGTTCAGTGCGAATCTCGCGCAGACGAGAGCCAAGTTCTGTAAGTTTTTCGAGTTGTTCTTCTTGAGGATTAACGATTTGCTTCTTTTTTTTCTTCATACACGGTTCTCCTTGATGTCTGCTGGCATAGTTGATGATGCTAGATGGACTTGATTTTGGAGAAAACAAATTTCAAACTCTTTGAGAAAACGATAGTGACCGGATTTTACGATTGGCTCGTCCGCTAGTTGTAAACTAATCGGACCGATTGCCGTGCGATGCAGCGATCGTACTTTTAAGCCAAGTTGTTCGGCTACGCGACGAATCTGACGATTTCTACCCTCAGTTAGTACCACTTTTAAAAGTGTTTTGTCACGCGATCGTGCTCGAACTTCAACTTCTGCGGGCAAAGTTTTTTGGCCTGATAAAATTATTCCCTGTCGCCAAGCTTTTAGTACAGAATCTGGTAAATTACCTTCTACCCAGACCTGATAAGTTTTTGGCAGGTGATAGCGAGGATGGGTGAGACATAAGGTCAACTGCCCATCGTTGGTTAGTAACAAAGCTCCAGTAGAGTCGGCATCTAAGCGTCCTACGGGATGAATGCCTTGTTGATAACGTAGTTTTTTTGGTAATAGATCGATAACAGTAGTACGTCCTTGAGGATCGCGGCAAGTAGAAACTACAGATTTGGGTTTATTGAGCAAAATATAAACTAAGGTCGGGCGAGATCCAGATTTAATTAGTTTACCGTCCACTTCAAGTCGATCTTTGGTGGGATCGGCTTTTTGCCCCAACTCTACCACAGTGCCATTGAGATGCACGCGCCCTGCTGCGATCATTTTCTCAGCTTGGCGGCGCGATGCAATACCCCATTGGGAAATTATTTTTTGCACTCGTTCCTGCATGGGACTTACCTACTGTCAAGTTCTGTTGACTACAAGGAGAACAAGTCTAAGTCAAAATTGGTGACTCGGACTTACTATGTACAAATATTACACCGAATATCTTCTGCCTTTTTATCGGGTTAGGGGTGAGATTTTTCTTGATTTTGGGCAAATCGCCTGAATACAAGAATCGAATTAGTCTTCTCTAAGAACTGAGAGCGAACTTAGATGATTGATAAGTTACTAAATCGGGCTTTACGGCTTTGGTTACGCACGCAAGTTGAGCGGGTTGAACAGTTAGAAGTCAATGTGGGTGGGGAATCTCGCCAAATTCTTAGCGGTTATATTCCTAGTGTTTTCCTGGCAGCTAGTCAAGCTGTTTATCAAGGGCTTCATTTTTCTGAGGTGGAGGTTCTCGGTAAAAATATTCGCTTTAATCTGGCTCAGGTACTTAAACGTCAGCCTTTGCGACTTTTGGAAGCTGTTCGTGTTTATACTAAGCTACGGCTCGCACAAGCGGATCTCCAGGCTTCTTTAGAGTCTCCTTTGTTGGCTAATGCTTTGACTGATTTACTGACTGGGTTTTTAACCGCAGGTGGTAAAACTGTTTCTGCTCAATTTGGGGAAAACTGTCTTGTTATTTGGGAGGAAGTAGTCATTCAGACAGACAAGCTGACTTTCCAAGGTCAAATTACTGATGCTTCAGGTAAAGAAATATCTATCCTGATACGTGCTGGATTAGAATTGGCGAATTCTAACCAGTTACGCCTCGATCCGGTTCAGATTGATACTTCTAACTCGGATTTAGGTGTTTGCTTGTCTGAGTATCTCATTGATTTGGGGACAGAGGTTGAGATTGAACAATTAAGTTTAACTTCTGGTCAGCTTTTTCTTTGTGGCGGTTTGACTGTGATTCCTGAGTAGTTAACTGCTAAAAGTTACTAGTTGAGGTTCTCGGGTTTACCGCTTTGTCAGCGCGATTGGGAGGAAAACCCAGCGCCGAAAGGGGCGTAGCGATCGACAGCTAGCAGTTGCGATCGCTTTTCTCTTACAATGTTTGGGGTAGGAGGGGTAAAAACAAGGTGATGAAGTAATAAACTAATGGTGCAGTGAAAACGTAACTGTCGGTTCGGTCTAAAATACCTCCGTGTCCGGGAATTAACTGTCCTGAATCTTTTAAGCCTGCGTCTCGCTTCATCATTGATTCGGTTAAATCTCCTAGCAAACTAGCAATTCCAATCAGTAATCCTAAGAGAATGCCACTCAGTTGCCAAGAATTCCAGTTGAGATACCAAGCTCCTAATTCGGCGACGATTATACTACCGAGAATGCCAAAAATTGCACCTTCTACTGTCTTTTTGGGACTGATCTCGGAAAGACGAGTGCGACCAAAAAATTTACCCATTGCATAAGCGCCGATATCTGCTGCCCAGATACAACCAAATGCTAGTAAAGTTACTGTTAGTGCTTGAGGGAAGGTGCTAAAATTTGTCCAATCTGGGGGCCAATAGCTGTTCAAAAGAAAGTTATTGCTGGCAATCTCTGTTGTGTTGCTAGCAATTAAGGTGGAGGGGGAACCGGATAAACCTACTCGCAATCTTACCCAGTAACTAGGTAGCCAGCCGCCGTAAAATAAGCCCAAAATTGAAGTCGAAATATCGGCGATGGTAGAAAGTTTCGGCTGAAATAGCAAGTAAAAACAAATAAATGTTCCTGCTACGGGAAAAACTGCATCGGTGAGGCTGGGGACGATCGCCGCAGTGATGAGTAGGATTTGAGAGACGAACATGGTAATTTTAGCCGCAGGAGCAATTCCTTTGGCGCGAACCATTCGGAAATATTCGAGTTGTCCCAAAAAGACGATGACTCCGAAGCCGAGGGTGAAGTACCACCCCCCGACGATAATCATCCCTAACGCTAGGGCGATCGCGATTATTCCACTGAGAATACGAGACCAAGGCATAGGATCAGCTATTAGAGAAAACACGGTTAATACTAAACCGATGACAATGACAGGTTAAGAAATTCTTATGAAAGGTTAACAAATTTCTTGACTTTAATTTAGCTAATTTTCAACAAATCCGAATCTGTCTCTACACTTATTCTGATGGCGCTGGGTGCGATCGCGTTTTTCCGATTCGTTGTTTAGATTTTTTCGCCGCTTAAAATAAACATCGGATCGATCGCCGCAAAGGTTTGATTAATTCCTCTTGTCTCTAAACGATTAATCGAAGACTGTACTACTTCGATGTTCCGTGCTTGTAATTCGGCGAATCCTTCAGAAAGTGCATACAAGCTTTCTAAGTTACCTGCGGTAGCGACAACTCTACCTGATGGCTGTAAGAGTTGCCAAACTGCTGTTAATATTTCCTTAACTGTTCGTCCGCCTTCAAAGCAGACTCGGTGGGGTAATGGTTTAATTTCTGCGAGACAGTCTGGGGCGTTACCTTCGATTACTTTCACGTTGGTGACGTTGAAGCGATCGCAGTTACGCCGAATTAGGTTAGCTACTTCGGGATCTCTTTCTACAGCCACGATCTGTGTTTGCGGACAAAGTAAAGCAATTTCGATCGGGATAGTACCAGTACCTGCGCCAATATCCCACAAAACTGATTTTGCTTCCATCCGTAAAGAAGAAATTAGCAATAAGCGTACTTCTCGCTTACTTAATGGTATACCGGGCAAACGCTCGAAAAGTTCGTCGGGTATGCCAGGGGTGACGTATTGCCAGAGCATAAGAAAATTTAGTAATTAGTTAAGTTATTAAATGCAGTCTCGCTTGCTGATATTTCTTTACTCAGCTAGACCAAGCTAAAATGCCAGAAAGCGAGCAAGATGCTCGCACTACACAAGTTTAACTGGATTAATCATTGCTTAGTTATAACTTCCGTGAATCGTCAATTAATTTCTTCTTCAGACAAGCCGAAGCGAATACCTAAGCGGGGACTAACCCAATTATCCATCGGATCGATCGCTTCTAAACGTGCCGAAGAGCGTAACCAACCACTTGTGTCATTTTCTGGGGATCGTAGATATAATATTCTTCGACACCGTAGCGATCGTAAAACATCAGTTTTTTGTTCATTTCTGTCTCAGTATTACCAGGAGAAAGGATTTCCCAGACTACCTGCGGAGCAATATTCCCTTCCTTCCACTGCTGATAGGAACCTCTGTCGCCTTTACTAACTCCAAAGGCTACCATAACATCGGGAGCTTGACGAATTTTATTATTTCCTTCTACTGAATACCAAAGCAAGTCTCCACCAACAAAAACCCTGGCATCATTAGCAAATAACCACTGTAAGTTATAGTAAATGACTGTAATCCACCGAAACTGGATTGTATTATCTGCAATTGGTTTACCATCGCTATCGGGATAAATTATCTCTGGTTTGGTTTCCAAAACCATCACTATTTCCCTCGTAATTTTTCTTTTAATTTAATAGTTATTATAAATTATTGCCGAGATTTTTTATCCGATGTTTCTCTAGGCTTATTTGGCGTAGCAAATATTTTTTATGAGAAATCAACTAATGCCATAACTTATACTTTATTAGGTAATTAAAACTAAGAAATAGTCTATTTTTTCGGAAATCACCTGTATGTTTAAATGATACTCAAGTCAAATTTTAGGTGAATTTTAAGTAATTTTAGACAAAAACAATAGACACTTTTTTAAGACTAGAATCGCTACATCCTGTAATATTACCACCGGATTCTACAACTGTTTCTAAGTAATTAATTGCCGATACTGTAATTATTTCTCCTGGCATTAAAACCGGAATTCCTGGCGGATAAGGACAAATAGTTTCGGCACTTATGCAGCCAATTGTTTCTGCTATAGGTAAACTTTTTTTCGTCGCAAAATATGCTTCGCGAGGCGACATTGCCAGCTTAGTTTGGGGAAATTCAGGGATAAAAACAGTCTGATTTTCTTTCCCTTGATATTCTTTGCTTAAAGTAGTAAATCCTTGAACTAATTTATCTATGTCTGTTGCTGTGTTACCCAAGCTAATAATAAAAGTTAGATGTTTCTGCATGGGTAATTCCGCAGTTACGCCGAGTTTTTTATGTAAAATTTCGTCGGTTTCAAAGCCTGTCAAACCTAACTGAGTAACTAACACTGTTAATCTAGTTTTATCTAAAGTTTCAAAACCAAGTTTAGCTTGTTTAATTGGTTCGACAATTGCTAAATTTTCCAGTTGCTTTAGATGCTTTCTAGCATCATCAGCTAAAGATAATGTTTTTGACATTAATTCTTGACCAAATAATGCCATTTGTTGTCGGGCGGCATCGAGGGAAGCTAGTAATAAATAATTGGGACTGGTAGACTGTAAAAGTTGTAAAGCTTTGCTTATTTTTTGAGCATCAATTAAGTTACTTTTCAGGTGTAACATCGATGCTTGTGTCATGGCGCCTAAAATTTTATGAGTTGACTGTACTGCTAAATCGGCTCCGGCGGCAAGGGCGGAAATAGGTAATTCTGGGTGAAAGGCAAAATGTGCGCCGTGGGCTTCGTCTACGAGTAAGGGGATATGATATTGGTGACAGAGTGTGGCGATCGCCCGAACATCTCCACAAATTCCGTGATAGGTTGGGTAAACCATCATTACAGCTTTTGTCTCCGGATGCTCGTTTAAGATGGCTTCTAGGGCTTCTGGGGCGATACTCAGCGCAAGATCGGTGGTAGGATCGTATTCTGGGTTAATGAAAATTGGCACTGCCCCGGAAAGGATTAAAGCCGCGATCGCTGATTGATGTATATTTCTCGGTAAGATAATCTTATCGCCAGCGCCGCAGGTAGCCAAAATTGCTGCCATCACGCCGCAAGTCGAACCATTGACAAGAAACCAAGTTTGTGATGCACCAAAAGCCTCGGCTGCTAATGCTTGGGCTTCGGCAATTACTCCTTCGGGGGCAAATAAGTTATCTAATTCGGGTAATTCGGGTAAATCTGCCTGAAATACGGCTTTTCCGACTAATTCTGCTAGGGGTTGAGAAATACCTTGTCCCCGTTTGTGTCCTGGGGCGTAAAATGCAGCATGGGGTTTATTTGCTAATTCTCGTAGTTTAGCTAAGATTGGTGTTTTGCTTTGCTTGGCTTCTGGCATAAGTTGAAGCGTTTCAATCCCTCATAGGGATTTTAGCTGATTTCAACCCATGTGTGAAGCTACCGAGGTAATCGGCGCTATGTGTGGGTTTCAATCCCTCATAGGGATTTTAGCTGATTTCAACTAGCGGTCACTGTAGAAAATCGGTTTCTATCAGTGTTTCAATCCCTCATAGGGATTTTAGCTGATTTCAACCCCGACCGCCACCCCAGTAATTACAAGCCTTTCAGCTAAAGTTTCAATCCCTCATAGGGATTTTAGCTGATTTCAACCAGCAAAATTAGATCCGGATCTGCTCTCATTGTTGAGGTTTCAATCCCTCATAGGGATTTTAGCTGATTTCAACCTTTATTATTTTCAACTTGTCTGACTAGATCCAGGTTTCAATCCCTCATAGGGATTTTAGCTGATTTCAACAATATATAAGTGGGCAAAGGTTTGAACTGGCAATGTTTCAATCCCTCATAGGGATTTTAGCTGATTTCAACCCTATTGAGGAAATTTTCGTTAATTATGAATTGGTTGTTTCAATCCCTCATAGGGATTTTAGCTGATTTCAACGTTTCTCAAGAAAGGCGATCGCATAGCTGTTAGTGGTTTCAATCCCTCATAGGGATTTTAGCTGATTTCAACGCGATCGCTCTTATTTATCCTCCTTATTCAAAAAAAATGTTTCAATCCCTCATAGGGATTTTAGCTGATTTCAACGGTGATTATTCTAATTCATCATTCAAGTAAAGCCGTTTCAATCCCTCATAGGGATTTTAGCTGATTTCAACCTGATCGAGAAATTATTTCTCCGACTTTATTTTATTATGAGGTGTTTCAATCCCTCATAGGGATTTTAGCTGATTTCAACTAATAATACCTGATGTTTTAGCGGATAATCTGGTGTTTCAATCCCTCATAGGGATTTTAGCTGATTTCAACTTTTACAGCTAGGCGATCGCCGATCGTGTACTTAGTTTCAATCCCTCATAGGGATTTTAGCTGATTTCAACAGTTAACAAAGAGGTAGTATGTCATTTCAAAAACATGTTTCAATCCCTCATAGGGATTTTAGCTGATTTCAACAAGCGATCGCCAAACTAGAGACTATCCAGGAATCAGTCGTTTCAATCCCTCATAGGGATTTTAGCTGATTTCAACTAGTAATCTTCTTGACCATAGTTAATCCTTTGTTTGTTTCAATCCCTCATAGGGATTTTAGCTGATTTCAACAACTCTGTGGTAAACAAAAAGTTTATTTTAGGTCTTGTTTCAATCCCTCATAGGGATTTTAGCTGATTTCAACTTAAACCTGTAAAAGCCTTTAGTTTCCTGGTCACTGTTTCAATCCCTCATAGGGATTTTAGCTGATTTCAACGCTATCAGATTGTTCATGGCTGGATCATCTAGAGTTGTTTCAATCCCTCATAGGGATTTTAGCTGATTTCAACTCTTTTGCTTGATGCCATCTTAAATACCTCGATTGTTTCAATCCCTCATAGGGATTTTAGCTGATTTCAACTAGTAACGCACAATAAGTCTATCGCCTTTTACCTCGTTTCAATCCCTCATAGGGATTTTAGCTGATTTCAACATATTTTGGTTGTACACTCAGTTAAACTATTTCGTTTCAATCCCTCATAGGGATTTTAGCTGATTTCAACATTCCTGCATCAAGATACCCGGTCATAACTGTTTATCGCGTTTCAATCCCTCATAGGGATTTTAGCTGATTTCAACTTTCATTTAACACGGCGATCGATTCTATCTCACTAGTTTCAATCCCTCATAGGGATTTTAGCTGATTTCAACTTGGATAAGCCGATAAAAGCTTATTCCATAACTCGTTTCAATCCCTCATAGGGATTTTAGCTGATTTCAACGCTTTTAAAACTTGCGATCGCTATCGATTCTCTAAATGTTTCAATCCCTCATAGGGATTTTAGCTGATTTCAACATGCTAATGCAAAAGGCAGAATTGTCGATTTTGAAGTTTCAATCCCTCATAGGGATTTTAGCTGATTTCAACGCATTTCTGCCAGTAGATTAATTCATCCTCTAGTGTTTCAATCCCTCATAGGGATTTTAGCTGATTTCAACAACTTAGAAAGAGCTTTATTTGTTGGTGATGCCTCGTTTCAATCCCTCATAGGGATTTTAGCTGATTTCAACGGATTGTGATAAGCCACTATCGGATAAAGAAAGTGCCCGTTTCAATCCCTCATAGGGATTTTAGCTGATTTCAACATTGATTCGATATTGCGTCCAATTCAGTTAGTAAATGTTTCAATCCCTCATAGGGATTTTAGCTGATTTCAACAATTGAGATTTTACCAAGATCGGCGATCGCCCGATCGCCTAACTGTGTTTCAATCCCTCATAGGGATTTTAGCTGATTTCAACATCCGTTTTACGATCAACTAATCCCTAATCAATTTTCGCGTTTCAATCCCTCATAGGGATTTTAGCTGATTTCAACTTCCAGCCAGCGCTGCATAATCTCCTGGGTGAGTTCCGTTTCAATCCCTCATAGGGATTTTAGCTGATTTCAACAATGGGAAACTTCTTCCTCCTCTGGGTCAACATAGTTTCAATCCCTCATAGGGATTTTAGCTGATTTCAACAAAAAAATGGCAAACCCTAATCAATCTGCTTACGTTTCAATCCCTCATAGGGATTTTAGCTGATTTCAACTGTAATTTGCAGTAATCAGCGAGGCGTTAAATTTGGTGTTTCAATCCCTCATAGGGATTTTAGCTGATTTCAACTTTGAAAATATATCTCTAAAGTCAGCTATGGAGTGGCTTAGTTTCAATCCCTCATAGGGATTTTAGCTGATTTCAACAGGGCGATCGACATAATGCACTGTGGCACTACCGGTTTCAATCCCTCATAGGGATTTTAGCTGATTTCAACGATCACAGCCTTTTTCTGAATCGCAGCTTTGATGGTGTTTCAATCCCTCATAGGGATTTTAGCTGATTTCAACAGATCGCTTACTAATTAACTTACTAACTTGCTTTGTTTCAATCCCTCATAGGGATTTTAGCTGATTTCAACATACTTGAATGCTAGATAAGCCCCACCTATTGCCGCGTTTCAATCCCTCATAGGGATTTTAGCTGATTTCAACATCAAAAAGTTTATCGCAATCATCAACTGAATAAAGTTTCAATCCCTCATAGGGATTTTAGCTGATTTCAACGCTGAAAGCCCTTATTGGTTAATGGGTAATTGAAATGTTTCAATCCCTCATAGGGATTTTAGCTGATTTCAACCATGCCCCGAACATATCATTTGACCTAAATAATGCAGTTTCAATCCCTCATAGGGATTTTAGCTGATTTCAACTCTTCAAGCGATTTGCACTTACTCACTGAGTCACGTTTCAATCCCTCATAGGGATTTTAGCTGATTTCAACAGCTTTTCTGATCTGTTGTCCTAGTCCCGTGATATCGTTTCAATCCCTCATAGGGATTTTAGCTGATTTCAACTAGTTAACGACACCAACAAGGTTCAAAAATTGTAGTTTCAATCCCTCATAGGGATTTTAGCTGATTTCAACTTAAATCTATCAGTTGAGTCGATTAAATCTTTTCAGTTTCAATCCCTCATAGGGATTTTAGCTGATTTCAACCATAAATTCTATCCGCTTTCCGATCTGCTTTTCTGAAGTTTCAATCCCTCATAGGGATTTTAGCTGATTTCAACAGCGATTTTAAAGCTGCCGATATTATAAAAGTCACGTTTCAATCCCTCATAGGGATTTTAGCTGATTTCAACTATTTTCCCTTAGTTGATTAATTTTTTTATCGATGTTTCAATCCCTCATAGGGATTTTAGCTGATTTCAACAAACTGCGGGCTTTGGAAACCGTTGATATATTTAGTTTTCGAGGTTCATTTCTGCGAATCTGTTTGAATTGTATCATTTGGCGAAGGAAATAGCAAGCCCAAATCGCTGAAAACCTTACCAAATAAGGGTTGCGGATCGTTTTTAACCAAAAAATACTTCTAAGCATTGCACTACATAGGTTCCAGCGATTTTTTTCTCTTAGCGATTTTGTACACCTACCCATCCGCAGATTAAAGGCAAATTTTCCCGGCTAGAAACCGCCATCGCAACCGCCTGCGTCTCCGCCGCCACCTGCGTCTCCGCCGCCACATTCGCCACCACTTGCTTCGCCACCGCTAAAGCCACCAAAGTCGCCACCACCTTCACCGCCGTCGCGAGCATCGGAATTCCAAAAGTAACTACTAGAAGTATAGTTATTTCTGCCTTGGCGTTGACTTCCCTTGGTCTTGGAAGAGTTGCTGGCGATCGCCACAATCGCGACAAAACCAATTATCATTAATATTACTAAAAATCCCATCGGAATTATTTGTTTACTTACTATCTACCCAAAGCAAAATTGCTCGAAATATCAAAGCAATTTTTTCTAGTCTGACATTGATTTTCTGGCGTTGCAGGGAGATAGGGTAAAGATGTAAAACTTCTTTAAATTAAACAACTCTCTACAAAGAGAGATGACATTGAAGATCGTGCTATTTAATCTGGTAGCGTCGCAAGTAGAGAGCGATATCGCCCTATGAAGAGTTTAATTACGACTCCGAAACCCCAACCGACGCCAACTCCAGTCCCTCAACCGACGCCAACTCCGAAACCCCAACCAACCCCAACACCGATACCGCAACCTGTTCCGACACCGACTCCTCAACCAGTTCCCACACCAGAACCGCAACCAATTCCCGAACCGAAATAAAATAGTTTAGGATGGTTTACGAACCTTGTTAAGACTAATATGCTGAGAGCTGGAATTGTCGGACTACCTAATGTTGGTAAATCTACCTTATTTAATGCTTTAGTTGCTAACGCGAAGGCGGATGCAGCTAATTTTCCTTTTTGTACTATTGAACCAAATGTGGGTGTGGTTGCTGTCCCGGATGAACGTTTGAATGTCTTAGCAAAAATTTCTGATTCTCAGCAAATTGTCCCGACTCGCATTGAATTTGTGGATATTGCAGGTTTGGTGAAAGGTGCGAGTCAGGGAGAAGGTTTGGGAAATCAATTTTTGGCTAATATTCGGGAAGTGGATGCGATCGTTCATGTGGTACGTTGTTTTGATGATGAGAATATTATCCATGTTTCCGGTTCTGTCGATCCTGGGCGAGATATTGAGGTAATAAATTTAGAACTTGCTTTGGCAGATTTGGCTCAAGTTGAGCGCCGAATTGAACGAGTACGCAAGCAAGCGCGGGCGAATAAAGATGCTCAAGTAGAATTGGAATTATTACAAAGAATTAGTGCAGCTTTAAATGAAGGTAAATCGGCGCGTCAGGTGAGTTTAACTGACGAGGAAGAGGTTACGGTTAAGCCTCTCGGTTTACTGACGAAAAAACCAATTATTTATGCAGCTAATGTTGCGGAAGACGATTTAGCAACGGGGAATGATTGGGTTGAGGAAGTTCGCCAAGTAGCTAAGCAAGAAAATGCCAAAGTTGTTGTAGTTTCGGCACAAGTGGAAGCGGAGTTAGTTGAGATTCCAGAAGAGGAAAGAGCCGATTATTTAGAATCTCTGGGTGTTGAAGAAGGTGGCTTGAAATCATTAATTGGTGCAACTTATGAGTTGTTAGGTTTGCGGACTTATTTAACCACAGGAGAAAAGGAAACTCGCGCTTGGACGATTAATGCTGGAATGAAGGCACCACAAGCAGCAGGAGTGATTCATACTGATTTTGAACGCGGTTTTATTCGTGCAGAAACGGTGGCTTATGAGGATTTGGTTGCGGCTGGTTCGATGGCTGCGGCACGAGAAAAAGGTTTACTTCGTAGTGAAGGAAAAGATTATGTTGTCCAAGAGGGTGATGTAATGTTGTTTCGATTTAATGTTTAATTAACCTCAAAGGAGGATTGACAAAAATGAATTCTCTCGTCGGTTTGCTGATTGCTTGGTTGGTTACGGCGGTGGCTTTATTAATTGTTTCTAAGCTACCTACTGGTGTGGAAATTGATACTTTTAATAAGGCTTTGATTTCCGCAGCAGTTTTTGGCTTGTTAAATGCTTTAGTGCGTCCGATTTTGTTCGTGGTAACTTTTCCAATTACGCTGTTAACATTGGGGCTTTTCTTGATTATTCTGAATGCGATTATTTTTGGTTTAGCAGCTTATTTTGTCCACGGTTTTCGCTTGCGTTGGGGTGTTTGGAGTGCTTTGATTGGTTCAATTGCGTTGGGAATTATTAATTCTTTAATCTATAAGCTAATTGGGGCTTTATAGGAAGAAGAAAAGGGCGATTGATTTAGTTCAATCGCCTAATTTTTTAACTCGATGTTTGGGCTTGTTTGAGTTTGGAGAGTAAAATTGAAAGTCGGATAATAGCAAAACAAAGTAAGCTGATTACTAGAATACCAGCTAAGAGTGGTAAGGCGATCGCCAAAATTGATAAGCCTGTGGAGGTGACTAATTCAATTGTGGCAAAAATTGGATTCCCTAAGCCTCCTGTTGTCCCCGTAGACGCAATCCGGGTAAAATTACTGAGTATTTCGACAATCCCAGCCGCACCACCACCTGCGATCGCGGCTACTGTCCATTGTACCCACGGATCTACTTCTGTCCCTAATGTAGAAGCTGTAATCAGCATACCAGCTACTACGGCTGTTGGAGCGGCGATCGCATCCAGGAAATGATCCAACACTGGAACGTAATAAGCGACAATCTCGACGACAGTGGCGATCGCAAAAGCAATCAATGCTGGATAAGTTCCCATCCAAGCAAATTCTGGCGCTAATGTCAAGTGTCCGTAGATCGCGGCTAAACTCATCACCAGTGGTGGTACAAATACCCGAAAACCACAAGCGGTACTTAAACTAACACCGAGACAAATTGCTAAAAAAGTTTCCATATTTTTCTACTTAAATTCTCTCTAATCCCTCGTTGGCTACAAATATAAAGTTTCGGTAAAGCTTAACTATAGCCGAAAATGAGTTAGTTCTTGACATCCTCATTTTCGGAAAACCTTGCTAGCATAGGCTTCGATCGTTGTTTATTCTTCACTGTTTACTGTTCGCTGCTATAGCTTATTTATAAAGATTCAGTAAAGATATCTTTTTGCCTATTTCAATAGATCTACGGATAAGTAAAATTCAGATACATCAAGAGAAGAGAAATTTCACTTAGTAGGGAAAATTTCTCAGTTAAATAAAAATTTACATTTCATTAAACAGTTTAGTAGGCAATGTCAGATTTTGCCTACTACTAAAGAAATAAGCAATTGGAGGGATGAAAATTATGTCACTCGCACGCAAGCTGGCAATTAGTGGTTTAGTTTCCGCGATCGCTGCGATCGCTGCGATCGCTACAATTAACCCAGCAGACGCAGTATCATTATATTCAGTTACAGATTTAGGCGATTTTCGCCCCTTAGATATCAATGATTCTGGTCAAATTATCGGCATTTCTAACAATCAAAATTTCCTTTGGGAAAACGGTAATTTCACCAATTTAACTAACATTGGTGCAACCGCAATTAATAATAACGGTCAAATCGTTGGCGTAGTTAATGGCGATTTGCTTCTCCAAGAAGCCAATGGAGAAATTAAAACCTATGCTGCACCTACCTGCTTCGATACATATATTTGTCCGTATTTAGAAGCCTATGATATTAACGATAAAGGTGAGATAATTGCCAAATCTGTGAATGTACCTTTTACCTCAGATCAATTAGCTCTTAATTTTGTTGATGCAAACGGAAACTTAACTACTTTAGACTATTTTTACTATCCTTATCTGTTAGCTGGTGCTGCTTTAAATAACAATAGTCAAGTAGCTTATACTGGTATTTATCGTTATGGTAGTAATGCTTTTGTTTGGGAGGAAGATACAACTACCCAACTATCTTTTCCAGATATAAGTCAATACATTTGGGCAAAAGATATCAACGACCAAGGTAAAGTAGTTGGGTGGACAGGTTACATAGGCTACAGTAATTATTATGGAACTTATGCTAACGCTACTTTATGGGAAAATCCCCTAGAAAATCCCAATGGAGGAATTAATTTAGGTAATCTCGGCGGCGTTTATAGTGTTGCCAATGCGATTAATAATTTAGACCAAATCGTAGGAACTTCCGATACTTCTCCCGGTAGTGAATTACAAGCTTTTCTCTGGGAAAAAGGAACCATGTTTAACTTGAATAACCTACTGTTAGAAGACTTAGATTTTGATTTGTCTAGTGCATATTTAGTAAATAACCAAGGACAAATTGTTGCTAGCAGTAATGTTGATGGAGAAAATCGTTACTATTTGCTGACACCAGAAAATAATTCTAAGCCAGTACCCGAACCAAGTTCGATTTTAAGTTTATTAGCTTTTGGTAGTTTAGGTGTAGCAAGTTCGTTGCTGAAGCACAAATAATTGTTAAATTGTGTTAGGCGATCGCGGAAACTGTCACAATTATTACTCAACTGGCTAGCCGCAAAGTTAACCTAGACACATCAGTTTAGGTAATACTAGCTATGGTTACGGAAAAGTTTCGCTATCAGTTGCGTCAGGAAGCGCAATTGTGGCGATCGCAAAATTTAATCGATTCCGAGTTATACGAACATTTAGCTACTCGCTATCAATTTGCCGAGCTCGATACAGCCGCCAAAAATCGCTTTGTCATGGTATTAATCGGCTTGGGAAGTGTTCTTCTCGGCTTGGCTGCAATTACTTTTGTCGCCGCTAATTGGCAAGTTTGGAATCGAGAAGTTAAAGTTTTGTTACTGATGAGTTTGTTTGTCCTCGTCAATGGGGCAGGTTTTTATCTTTGGCGTAGTCGCCGCGATCGCTGGCAAACTCGTCTCGGACAAGGTTTACTATTATTGGGATCGCTAATTTTGGGCGCCAATATGGGGCTAATGTCCCAAATGTTTCACCAAAGTGGGTCAGTTTATCAACTGTACCTGGTGTGGGGATTAGCAGTGTTAGTAATGGCTGCTAGTTTACAGTTGACTTTGTTAGGAATGGTGGCGGTAATTCTCACTGGAATTGGCTATTGGTTAGGAGTACCAGATCTATTTCGTCCCGGACAAATTAGTATCTATGAGTTAGCTTTGCATCATATGCCTTTATTGGCAAGTTTGCTATTTATTCCCTTAGCTTATTGGTGTCGATCGCGCTGGATTTTTGGGTTAGCCGCAGTTTTGGTAACTGCTTCCCTAGAAATGAATTTAATCTGGCAAATGAATGAATTTAGCGATGTTACTTTTATGCGGGGAATAATTGCCGCGATCGCTACTGCCACACCTGGTGCTTTATTATGGGCTTATCGAGATTCTTTCTGGCTTTTTCATCCTGCTGAATCTCCTAATTTCGGTTCGATTTCTCGCGGTTTAGCTGTTTTCTTCCTCGGCTTACTCTTCTATGTCTTTTCTTTCCACTTTTTCTGGAACTATAGCCCCCAATTCTTCTTCCTCGAAGGCAAAATTACTTCGTTAGATTTGCTAACCTTGGTCGATGCTTTTATTTTGGCAGGTTTAGCTATTTTTGCTTGGGTACGACTGGGACACGAAAATCATAGTCGTTTTGGTTGGCAAATTGACCTTTCCAGCACCGTTATTGCGGCAATGATTTTAGTAAGTTCAGCGTTAATTTACTACCAAGTAACTAGCGGTGAGTTAGGCGCGATCGCAACTTTTATTTTCAATGTTTTCTTCTTCCTTATCGCCGCAGGTTCAATTCGTGAAGCCTTAACTGAAGCTCAACGTAAGGGATTTTGGTTTGGGATTGTTTTGCTAGTCTTGCAAATTTTTACCCGAATGTTTGAGTACAATACCGAATTAGTTTTTAAAGCAATTGTTCTCTTTCTCTGCGGAATCGGAATTATCGTCGCTGGACTTTGGTTCGAGCGTTATTTACGCAATTTACCCCCTAGTGCAACAGTTACAAACGAATCATGAATAACACCCAATCACCAACAAATTCTCACCCAAATTGGCGCTTTTTAGTCCCCCTAGCTTGCCAAGCTTTACTAATTTTAGCCATACCTGCACGAGCAGTTTACACGAGTGTTACTGGGGAAACTGTCGTTTTACAAACTGTACCCGTCGATCCTTACGATTTCCTGCGAGGTTATTACCAAACTCTTCGATATGATATTTCTCGTCAGGAGAATTTAGATAAACTTCCTGGTTGGGATGAGTTACCAATTCAACGTAACGGTGATTATACTTATCTCGAAGAAGGAACTCGCTTTTATGTCATCATGGAAGCACCGGAAAACTCAACCGCAACTGTTAATCAACCTCCTCCTTGGAAACCCGTTGCAGTTAGTTTAAATCATCCCGATAATTTACCTGAGAATCAAATCGCTCTCGAAGGAGAATATCGCTATGGTTGGATTGACTACGGACTAGAAAGATATTATATGCCTGAAGACCGACGAGAGGAAATTAATGCTGATATTCGGCAAGTTAATCTAAAACCAGGCGAACAAAGAGCTTTTGTGGTAGAAGTCAAAGTGGATCGTTTTGGCGATTCTGTACCCGTTAGTCTTTGGGTTGAATCTCGTAACTACCGCTTCTGAGTTGGTTGTTCTTTGATGGAAGATTGAATTTAACTAAAGGGGGGTGAAACCCTCCTTTTTTTTTCGTTGGGAAAATAGTATAATTTTGCTAACACCTTATAGGCGCACACCTTTTCCATTATTAATAATTTTATAACAAAAATGATCTAAATGTCAAGACAAAAACGGGTGTAAATATGTATTAAAAAATACAATAATTTTAGTTAAATTTGGCGGTTAAGGCGGCTGGATCTCGCGGAGAAAAAGTTGTCAAAAAAACTTCGATCAACAATTTGTAAAATTTTTGCTCGCGTGTTACCAAAAAAAGGTATAGGTGGTTAATGAGTCTAAAGAAACTGAAAGCGATCGCCGAACATAACCCAAAATCTTACCCAAGAAAAACCAATGGAATTAACCCTCAAAGTTATTCGAGATACTGTTTTCAAACAGCAACCAATAGACAGCACCCAGATCGAAGATCCCAACGACAAATATGAAATCGATGCCGGAGCAGAGCTAGTTCTGCATAGTTGGGCAAATCTCGCCGAAGAAGAAGGACACCTCCGGGTTGCCTTCCTCGAAAATACTTTTAACGGGAGAAATACCTGGTACGCTTATATCGGTCACGTAGAAATTTGGCAAGACGACACCAAAATCTTTCCCGACCCACCACCACCGCCACCACCGCCCGTCTCAATCTTAGTCAAAGACGTAAAAGCTTGTACCACGTCCGTAGTCAAAAAATTAGACAGGCAAATCATCGAAGAGATGAATCAAATTATCCCCAACGCCCTCGTCAATTTTGAAGACTTAAACGTCCTCAACGGACCTGCGGTTTGGGCGCTACTGCAACCACCAGCTAAAGCCGCATTACAAAGGGCGATTCAAGACCGAGGTTTGCCGATGACAATCAACTCAGCTTATCGAACGATCGCTCAACAATTAATTCTCTACAACCATTATCGCAACCGTCGGTGTGGCATACCCGTTGCAGCTTATCCTTCCCGAAGCAACCACCAAAGCGGTTTAGCCATTGATATCCAAGATTACTGGAGTTGGCGACCTTATCTGGAAAGACGCGGTTGGCGATGGCTAGGTCCTCACGATCCAGTACACTTTGACTATGTAGGTGGAGGAACTCGCGATATTCGTTCTCTAGCGGTGTTAGCTTTCCAGAGAGTTTGGAACAAATACAACATCAACAATCGCATCGCTGAAGATGGCGATTACGGTCCGATCACCAATAGCAAACTAAACTATAGTCCCATTGAAGGTTTTGGTACTTCCATTCGTCCCGACAACGGAGGAGACATACCTTACCGAATCTTGCGTCTCAGCGATCCCTTTATGCAAGGTCCCGACGTGAGTATCGTCCAAAAAGCGTTAGCAGATGCCGGATTTAACCTGATTGTCGATGGACTTTATGGACCAGGTACTCAAACAGCAGTCAAGCAATTCCAAAGTCGAAAAGGTTTGGAAGTTGACGGTATTGTTGGACCTGCAACTCGCGCCCAACTGGGATTATCCGGGAATAAACAAGTCGGACAAAGTTCTTTTGTCTCGGTCGATCTAATCAGTCAAACACAGGAAATAAGCCCGATTCAGGAGCAAAATTTTGAATCATAATGCGATCGCAACAGCAGGGTTTGGCTACGAAAAGACTTCCTCAAATTGACGGAAACCCCTATGATTTTGTAAGTTTTCCAGCTAGTAACTGTAAATTTTACCGGGGGCAAAGTATTTTGAACATCACAGTTGAAGGTGTAACCGCAGATTACCTAACTCCAGAAGCTTTGGAATTTCTGGAGTATGTTGAAGAACTAATCGCCCAGAAAGCTAATCGAGGTAAACAAATGGGACGGATATTTATTTCAGCAGGTCACGATTTAAGAGATCCAGGAGCAACAGCTTTAGGAACCACAGAATCGTTGGAAATGAGAAAAACCCGCGATTTAATTGTTCAAGAATTAAAAAAGCTAGGAATAGAATATCTCTCTGTTCCTGATACTCTTTCCTTAAGCCAAACAATTCGCTGGATCAATGCTAATTCACTTCCAGGAGATGTTGCTTTAGAAATTCATGGTAACGCTTTTAACGGTAACGTTCGAGGTGCAGAAATTTTTTATATTGCTACTAACTTTCAGCGTCGCCAAGATGCCCAATTAATGCTTGATGCGTTACTGGATGCAGTTCCCGAACTTCCCAGTCGTGGCGTGAAAGCAGATACGTCCTCTCAATATAGAAGCGGTTTAGGTTTTTGTCGCCAAGTAGCAGTTGCTTCTCTGTTGATGGAATTATGTTTCATTGATAATCGTCAAGACTTGGATTTGTTGCAAAGAAAGCGCGATCAATTTGCCAAAGGAATTGTCAAAGGTTTAATCGAATGGAGTGGGCAAACACCAAAATATCCTGAGTATCCAGTAATCAATATTCGCATCAAGGATAACGATTATTTAGAAAAGGGGATTTTGGTTAATAACAATTCTTTTATTCCTACCGATCTCGCAGAATTGTTAGGTTTTCAGGTCACGGATAAACCAGAAATTCGCCAAATTAGTTACGGTGGAATTGTCTATTTTAAGGCGGTAGACCTTCAGCAATTTAATGTGGCTGTTAGTTGGGAAAATCCTACTAGAACGGTAATTCTCAACACAATTACTCACACTGAAGTAGAAGCCCTCGATCAAATTATGCGCGATGGTATAGCAACAGAAACACAGTTAAAAACACTTCTTGATGAAATTAATCCTGAAGCTTTGCAAAAGTTTGCTGATTTACCGAAACTATACATCGAAGAAGCAGACATTGAAAATGTGAATCACGATGTTGCTTTTTGTCAGATGTGTTTAGAAACTAATTATTTGCGGTTTGGTGGTAGGGTAAAACCAGAGCAAAATAATTTCTGTGGTTTAGGTGCAATTGATGGTAATGCAAATGGGGCTTCTTTCAGCGATCGCCGCACTGGAGTAAAAGCTCATATCGAGCATCTGAAAGCTTATGCAAGTACAGATTTGATTGTGCAGCAGCCAATCGTCGATCCTCGTTTTAAGTACGTTCCGCGAGGTGTAGCGCCCTCAGTGTACGATTTAGCAAGGCGTTGGAACCCAGATCCCGAATACGGTGAAAAAATCATGATGTTAGTCAAGCGACTACACGGAGTGTTCTAAACCGAATGGCGATCGCCTTGAGTAAAATTGTGAGTGTGTGGCGATCGCTACTTCATTTCTCATCAGAATCCGATCGACTCTCAACTAGAATTTGCCAAGCTTAATAACCCCGAAGAAACTCAACTCTTGCACAGATAGCTCTGGAGCGAGGCAAATTTTTCCGAAAAGCCTCAAAACGTTCACAAGTTTTTCACAAAGCTTAGGTTAAGATATCACTTCATGACTTAATTTAAAGCGACGTTGCTAGCAACGTAGTCTGAGATTTGATTTATGAGAATATTGTTAGTAGAAGATGACGAAATACTTGCTCAAAGCCTTAACACGGCCTTAAGCGAACAAAATTATGTAGTTGACATCGCCAGAGATGGAGAAGAAGGTTGGGAATACGCTCAAGCCTTTACCTATGACTTAATCTTGTTAGATGTCAGCTTACCCAAGCTCAACGGAATTGCTTTGTGTCGGCGGTTGCGAAAGGAAAATTATCATAGTCCAATTTTGCTGTTAACAGCCAGAGATGCTAGTGAAGATAAAGTAGCAGGGTTAGATGCAGGAGCAGATGATTATGTCGTCAAACCTTGTACGATCGCCGAGTTATTTGCTCGCCTTCGCGCTTTGTTACGACGACGCAGCGCTTCTGGTGCGCCTCTGTTAGAGTGGGGAGAACTGCGTTTAGATCCGAGTTCTTGTGAAGTTACTTATCAAGGAACAGCCGTCAATGTTTCGCCCACCGAGTATGGCTTGTTGGAGCTATTAATGCGCAATCCGAAGCGAGTTTTTACCAAAAGTGCGATTCTCGAACATTTGTGGTCATTTGAAGATCCTCCCAACGAAGATACAGTACGAGCGCATATTAAAGGTTTGCGACGCAAGTTAAAAAAAGCCAATGCAGGTGACGCGATCGAAACTGTGTATGGTGTCGGTTATCGTCTGAAACCTTTATCAGAAAGTGAAGTATCGAAGCAAGATCGGACATTGAGAGCGGTAGCTGAAGCTTGGAAAAAATTTAAAGAGCCGATTTTAGCGCGTGTAGAGACAATCGCCGCAGCGAGCTCAGCATTAGCTTCTGAAAGTTTGAGCGAACAACTGCGGCAAAAAGCAGAACAAGAAGCTCATAAATTGGCGGGATCGCTGGGAATGTTTGGTTTTAGCGAAGGCTCTCATCTCGCGCGCGAAATTGAAACTTGGTTGATTAAATTAGGGGCGAAAAATTCGGGATTGGGTAATCTTGACAGTAGCGATCGCGCGACTAAACCGATCTCGCTTCTAGGAACAGATTTGCAAATCGAGGATTTACAAGCCTTGATAATGCGGTTGCGTCAAGAGATCGAACAACCAGCACCCACCACCTCAGATCCTCAACAAACAATAGTTATCGCAGAAGATTTGCCCGATGCTCCCTTAGTATTGCTAGTTGACGACGATCGCGCCTTAAACAATCAGTTACAACAAGAAGCTTTAAACTGGAATCTACGCCTGGAAGTAGTAGAAACTATCGAGCAAGCCAAAGCCTATCTCGCTCGAAAAGTGCCCAATTTGGTAATTCTCGATCTGATTTTTCCCCCGAATCCTCATGAAGGTTTATTGTTACTCGAAGAACTCACCCAACAATATAGCGAACTACCTGTGTTAGTGTTTACCATGCGCGATGACTTTCACGATCGCGTCGCTGTTGCTCGTTTGGGGGGGAAAGCCTTTCTGGCTAAACCTGTGGCTGCAACCCAAGTTTTAGAAGCCGCAGTAGATTTGTTGCAAAATCAACGTACTAAAGAAGCTACTATCCTCGCTGTTGACGACGATCCGATTATTCTTCAGACTTTAAAACAAATCTTGACTCCTTGGGGAATTGAATTATGCACTGTACAAAATCCCCTCAAATTTTGGGAAATTTTTGAAAAAACTAGCCCAGATTTATTGATTCTCGATGTAGATATGCCCGACATTGATGGACTCGAACTTTGTCAAGTAGTGCGTGGCGATCGTACCTGGCATGGTATACCAATTTTATTTCTTTCTGCTCATCGCTCTCGCGAAGTTATTAATCAAATTTATGAAGCAGGTGCAGATGACTACATCGCTAAACCAATCGTCGAACCCGAATTAGTCGCCCGCATTTTTAACCGACTAGAACGTACCCGACTACTACGTAGTTTAGCTGAAACCGACGCCCTGACTGGAGTTGCTAATCGTTACCGCTCGACAAGAGAACTAAATCGCTATTTTCGTCTTGCCCAACGTTACCAGCAACCAATTTCTTTAGCACTCCTCGATTTAGATAATTTTAAGAATGTTAACGATCGCTATGGTTACGCTACAGGCGATCGGGTTTTACAGAGAATTGGACAAATTTTGCGTCTCAATTTCAAAAGTGAAGATATTGTTGCTCGTTGGTACGGACAACAATTTGTCATCGGAATGTATGGTTTGAATCAATTAGAAGCCAAACAACGACTTGAAGAAATTTTAGAACTTATTCATCAAGAAATTTTTCTGGTCGCAGGCAAAGAACCCCTGCAAGTTACACTTAGTATAGGAGTAGCAGAATATCCTCAACATGGGATTGAGCTAGATAAATTATATCGAGCTGCGGACGCAGCTTTGGTTCGAGCTAAACACTTTGGCAGTTCGGGAATTGTTCTCTACAGTTTTTAACTGCCTGTTTAATCTAGTGCGTAAAACGTAACAAATACGCTTTAGCATATCTTTGTGAATTGAGTTGAGACATTTTACTTTACTTAAAGTAAAAATAACACTTTGTTCCTCATCACTGAGTCGATCGCACTCGTGAATTTTCGCATAAATTTTGTAAAGAGCTTCAGCAAGCTGAATCTTCTCCTCTTGAGATAAATTCTGATCCTCGATGTTCATAGTGCTTGCCTCAAATTATTACTTTTTCTACAGTAATTTAAAAATGTGAAAATCTTGGGAAGGTTAGTAATTTTCTTAGTTTTAGTCTACTAATTCCAGTAAACCACAGGAAAAGTTAATTAACTCAATTTCTTCTTAAAAAAATCTAAATTTTTTGCCAGTTTTGTTAACTTAAATACACTTGACAACCTAAATATTCAATAAGTTTTAAGCTTTCACTCAATTTGGCGATCGCCAAATCAGAAATCCACCAAATCAACTACTCATTACTAACAGCAAACTGGATTTAGCAGTAAAAGTTCCGCTTTTTCCGCATCTACAGGCTCAGAAAAAAAATATCCCTGCATTAGCTTGCAGCCGAGGAGTTTAAGTTGTGCTAACTGAGTAGCATTTTCCACTCCTTCAGTAATAGTTTGAACGCCCAAACTACGAGCAATAATTTCAATACTCCGAATCAAATCCCATTGGTGCTGTGAAACAAAAGAACGGTCAATCTTTAAAGAATCTATCGAGAGCTGATATAAGCGAGAAAGACAAGAATAACCAGTACCAAAATCATCAAGATAAATTTTAATACCTAAATCCTTAAGTTGTCCCAAAGCCGCGATCGCCTCTTCTGAATCACCCAAAGCCGAACTTTCCGTAACTTCCAACCTTAAAGTTTCCGGAAAAATATCCATCTCTTGACAAATAAGTTCGACTCGTTTCACAAAATTTCCATCCAGCAATTGAGACGTAGAAACATTTACACTAACCGTCAAAGCCTGCTTTCTCGGAAACTTATTTTGCCACTGACGCAACTGAAAACAAGCTTCCCTTAGTACCCAAATTCCTAACTCATGAATTAGTAAAGTTTTTTCCGCGATCGGAATAAACTCAACTGGAGACACCAAACCACGTCTCGGATGTCGCCATCGCAGTAAAGCCTCAAATCCAGTAATAGTTTCACTTTCTACACACACAATCGGCTGATAGAAAACCTCAAACTCTTGATTTTTCCAAGCGGAGAGCAAATCAACTTCCAACAGCAGACGATCCATCTCAGCACGGGAAATAATCTCCAACAAGGAAATATCTTCCTCATTAAATGCCGCCGATAGCCGCACCAAACGATCTGCATTCTTCGCCGCAATTTGCAACAATAGTTGACCCTTCTCGGTTTGGGGATCGAGTTTGCCAGTGAGCAACAAACCCAGTGCTGCTTTAATTGATGTTAAAGGAGAACGCAGTTGATAGCTCAAAATGCTCGTAGAGTTATCTGGCTCGATTTGTTCATCAATCATTTTCATGCTGGTAGCTCGCTAGAAAGTAGAGTGAAGTTAAATGAAATTAGTTCATTTGAGAAAATTGTAATTAAACTATTGTGAAAAACTTGGGAAGAAGCCAAATGAATCAATCAAATGATTCCACCAGAGGAACTATCATCGTTGTTGACGATAACCCAGACAATCTCAACCTCTTAGTTAACACTCTCAGCGAGGAAGGATACCACGTTCGTGCCGCCGTCAGTGGGAAACTAGCCATTTCCAGCGCTCAGACAGTACCTCCAGATTTAATTTTATTGGATATCCTCATGCCAGAGATCGATGGCTATGAAATTTGTCAACAATTAAAGTCAGACGATCGCACTCGCGATATTCCCATAATTTTTATCAGCGCTTTAGATGATGCAATCGATAAAGCCAAAGGTTTTGAAGTCGGAGGAGTTGACTATATTTCTAAACCCTTCCAACATCTAGAAGTTATCGCTCGCGTCGAAAATCAATTGCGTCTCCGCATGGCACAAAAACAACTCCAAGAGCAAAATTTACAGTTAGAAAATTTTAGCAAGAACCTCAAAGAATTACATCGACTAAACACTACCGATTACTCAGACTTTAACCAGCTTAGTGCAGATTATTTACAAACTGGATGTAAAATTCTCGGTTTTACGACAGGAGTTATTAGTAAAGTTACTGGCAATATTTGTAAAATAGAGGCTGTTGCCTCTGAACAAGAATGTTTTCAACCTCAACAAGAATTTGATTTTAGCAATACTTTTTGCGCTGAAGTAGTTAAACAAGGTAAATCAGTTGCTTATAGTCACCCAATAAATAGTCCCTCATTGTGGCAACATCCAGTAAATAAAGATTTACAGATACAGTCTTATCTCGGTACTCCGATTTGGGTAAACGAGCGAATTTATGGCACGCTTAATTTTTCTTCTCCGGAAGTTAGAAAACAATATTTTAATATTCACGAGCGCGAATTTA
Source organism: Oscillatoria salina IIICB1 (assembly GCF_020144665.1). NCBI lineage: Bacteria > Bacillati > Cyanobacteriota > Cyanophyceae > Oscillatoriales > Oscillatoriaceae > Oscillatoria > Oscillatoria salina. Next base: position 33,985 of record NZ_JAAHBQ010000044.1, read on the forward strand.
TTGAATTAATGGCAGAAAGTCTCGGAAAGTATATCCTCGCTCTCGATACAGAAAATAAACGCAAAAAAGCAGAAGAAGAAACTAAACTTTTGCTTAATGTTACTCAAGCTATTAATGCAGCAGCAGATTTTGAAACAGCCTTACAAGCTGCTTTAGAGCAAGTATGTGAAGCTAGTGGTTGGAGTTACGGTGAGGCATGGATACCAAATAATAATCAAACATTTTTAGAATGCAGTCCCGCCTGGTATTACCATAATCTGACCCAAAAAAATCCTGCGTCTGTCGCTAATATTAAAAAGTTTCGTCAGTCGAGTAAAAATTTGACGTTTGTTCCTAATCAAGGAGTAGTCGGACGAGTTTGGCAGCAAGGAAAAGCCGAGTTTATAGAGAATATTCAACCCGATAGTGATTTTGATTACCAGCAAAAATTACTTATAGAAATATGTGGAATAAAAGCTAGTTTGGCTGTGCCAATAGTGGTTAAAAAGAAAATCAATTTAAACTTAGAACAAATGGAAGAAAAACAAGTTTTAGCAGTCTTGGTTTTCTTTTTATTAGCAGAAAATTTACCGAAAACCCCTCCGGAAAAAGAGCGCTTAGTAGAATTAGTTTCAGCCGTAGCTACTCAATTAGGTGCAGTTATTCAGCATAAACAAACTGAAGCCGAACTCTGCTCTTTATTTCAAGCAATGGATGATTTAATTTTTGTTTACGATCGCCACGGGATTTGTTTGAAAGCTGTTACTAATAAACCAGAACTTTTAGTCAATCATGTTGAGGGGAAAATTAATCACTCTATTTATAATAACTTGCCGCTAGATGTCGCCGACTTACATCTAGCGGCTATTCAAAGAACTTTAGAAACAAAAGCAACCCAAACGATTGAATATAGCTTGTTAATTAATAATCAATTAAAATGGTTTTCCGGAAAAATTTCTCCTCTCTCGTCAACCAAAGTAATGTTAGTCGCAAGAGATATTAGCGATCGCAAACTGATCGAGCAAAAACTACAGACTAATGAAGCAGAGATGCGGGGAATTTTTGAGTCAATGACCGATATTGTTTTGACGCTCGATCTTCAAAAAACAAATGTTCAAGTAATGCCCACTAACTATCAACATTTAGATCGGTCAGAATTTGACCTTCTGACGGAGACAGTACAGCGATTTTATAGCAACAAAAATTCAGGAGAATTATCTTTTTGGCAACCAGCACGTCAAGCAATCGAAAAACAACAAACAGTTAGTTTTGAATACAGTTTAAATGTGAATAACCAACTAGTTTGGTTTAATGCGAGTATTTCTCCTTTACCAGGTAATTTAGCCATTTGGGTAGCCAGAGATATCAGCGATCGCGTTAAAGCTGAGTTAGAATTACAACAATTAGCCTCTGAGTTGGAACAACGAGTAAAAAAACGTACTGCTCAACTTCAACAAGCTAATCAAACTTTAAAATTAGAAATTAACGAACGGATTCTTACCCAAATCGAATTAGTCAAATCAGAAGCTCGTTTTCGCCTCGCGGTTGAGAACATTCCGGATATATTTATTATTTATGACAAACAGTTGCGATTTGAGTTCATTAATGCTAAAGGTTTAGAAATAATTGGTAAGTCAGCCTTAGAATTAATTGGGCTTACAGATCGAGAAATTTTTCCGGCGGATATCACCTCAAATTATCTACCTTTGCTCAACGAAGCAGTAGTAACTCGCCAGCTTCAACGAGGAGAAATTACTGTTAATTTCCCTTCTGTTGGCGAACGGACAATGACCTTTGCTTACGTGCCACTTTTAGACGAACATGGAGAGATTTATCAAATTCTAGGTATTAGCCACGATATTACCGATCGCATCCAAGCTGAATCTAAGTTACAAACAGCTTATCAACGATTGCAGTTACTTTCAGAATTAACCCTAAAAATTCGTCAATCTCTCGATTTAGAAGAAATCTTACAAACCACCGTTACCGAAGTACAAAAGCTACTAGCAGCCGAGCGGGTTTTAATCGTGGCGATCGGTCAAGAAAAACCAGCTTCCATCGTCCAAGAAGTTGTAATTCCAGGATTTCCCAGTTTACAAAACCAACAACTCGATTCTCCCTCCTCAAAAAGCGATCGCATGGAAGAATTTCTCCAAGGAGAATGTATTATTGTTAATGACGTGCAAGAGTTAAACATCTCTTCAGCCCAACTCAGTTTCTTATCAAAAATAAAAATTCGCGCCAAGCTAGTCGTCCCAATTTTTATTCAAAATAGTATTTGGGGTGGTTTAATAATTCATCAATGTAATTCTCCCCGCCAATGGCAAGCAGAAGAAATCGAAATACTTCAGCAACTTGCCGACCAAATTGGCATTGCCGTCGCCCAAGCACAATTACTCGAACATTTAGAAGAAAAAGTCGCCGAACGTACCGCCGAATTGCGCCATAGCGAGAAACAACTGCGTTTAATTACCGATGCTTTACCTATGCGAATTTGTTATGTTGATGCCCAAGAACGCTATCGATTTAACAATAAAGCTTATGAAGAATGGTTCGGATTGCCATTAGATACAATTACCGGATGCAAGAAAAAGGATATTTTAGGGGAAACGTATTATCAGCAAATTAAACAATATATCGCTGCCGCACTATCGGGAGAACGAGTGACCTTTGAATTCCAAGAACCAGAAATTAACGGCAAAAACCGTTATGTCAGTATTACCTATATTCCCGATCTCGATCCCGAAGAACGAGCGATCGGCTTTTTTGGCGTCGCCATCGATTTAAGCGATCGCAAAGCGATCGAACAAATGAAAGATGAATTTATCTCCGTCGCTAGTCATGAATTGCGCACTCCCTTAACTTCTATTCGCGGTTCCCTGGGTTTGATCGCCACTGGGCGTCTTGGCGAACTGTCCTCGCGAGGACAGCGAATGTTAGAAATTGCAGTTAATAATACCGATCGCCTTCATCGTTTGATTAATGATATTCTCGACCTCGCACGGATCGAATCTGGTAGAGTAGAAATGGTCAAGGAAAAGTGCAATGCTGTGGATTTAATTACTCAAGCCGCAGAAGCTATGCAGTCAATGGCACATCAGGAAAATATTACTCTCCACCTAGAAATTGAACGATCGCCAATAGATATTTGCGCCGATCCCGATCAAATTTTGCAAACTCTAACTAATTTAATTAGTAATGCGATTAAATTTTCTCATGGGGGAGGAACTGTTTGGATCGGCGTTACTAACCAAGGCGAAGAAATCTTATTTCAAGTCAGAGATACCGGACGAGGTATTCCGGCTGACAAACTAGAAGCTATTTTTGGACGCTTCCAACAAGTTGATGCTTCCGACTCTCGGGAAAAAAGCGGTACTGGTTTAGGTTTACCTATTTGTCGCGAAATTGTTCAGCGACATGGCGGCAAAATTTGGGTGGAAAGCGAACTCAATGTTGGTAGTACCTTTTACTTTACTTTACCCACGCAAGATTAATTAAGAGATCTGAAAAGATGAGGCAATGAGAAGGACTCGTAGCTATCAAAATTAATTATTTTGTTTCACAAGTTTTTCACAGACTTCTTTTAGACTGGAGACTTAAGTTACCTATTCAAAACTTGACAAAAAAATATGTTAATGATATTAAATGAAGAGTTTTGCGAAACGAAAACTTGCTCTACTAGCAACAGTCGGTACCGTGCAAAAACAGCAAAAAATCAAATTGACAACCCGAACGAGCGACGATTACCTCGCAAGCAAATTTTGTTAATCGATCCCGAAGAGGACTTGCGAGAAGTAATTAAAACTGGGCTAGAATTAACAACTAACTGGAACATATTGACAACTCACGATAGTCATAATGGTTTGCATTTAGCTGTTAACGAGCAGCCCAACGCAATTTTAATTAATATCGAGAAAAAAGATTTAGGGCAGATTGGTTTGTTGTGGCAACTCAGACAAAGCCAGCAACTGCGACAAATCCCCATTATTTTATTGCTCGATCGCATTCGGCTCTCAGACCGAAAGTGCTTAAATAAACTAGAAATAGCAGGCGCGATCGCCAAACCCTTTGACATGGTAAACTTAGGGCAACAAATTGCTTCTTTTTTACGCTGGGACTGCTATACCATTACTCATCAGAGTTACATAAAAAAAGTACATAAGGATTGAGTGACCAAGAATAATGGGTTTCAAGCCCCGTCCTTATAGGACGGCTTTGATGCTATTCTAAGAAAGTAGCCTGGTACAGACAGGATTCGTCGGTACTGTCTTAAGTTGACGACGTAAAGCGATACCAGTACATGAGGCGCGAACAACCTCTTAAAAAACGCACCGGACTCGACAGAGTACCGAAAACCAGTGGTTAAGAAATTTGCTTTTTCGAGTATCGTGGGGCGCACGAGAATTTACGCTTGGGGAGATATATCCCACTGGAACTAATTGCCGCTCTTGATAAAATTGCTTTTTTGTTAATTTGTCAAGGGAGGGGTCGAATCGGCGAGACTGATTCCTTTTAGTTGTAAGGAGTGTCGTTGAACCAAGAATCCCCGCGCCTTTAGGCAGGGGAGCGTCAAAAATGAGTAAGACAATCAAGCCCTCAGAAGTACACAGAGATGGTAGTTACAACATCCCTCACTTGGTAGCAGAGGCTAACGAACGTCTCACCCAAATCGGTAAATACGGCAGCACGGCAAAACTAGTAATCAAAAAAGGTACGCTGCAAATCCAGTACAGCCACCCAACGCGATTAGGTAGTAACGGTAAAGCCAAACGGATGTCAGTTACTAACTCTTGGGGCGGTGCTAATACTCCCATCAACACGCGACATCTCGTAGAAGCCGAATCTGTAGCAACTAAAATTACTCAAGCTTTAACGAGTGGCACCTATAGCGACGAATGGAAAGACGAGTTAATCGGACGCAAACCGAAGACGCGCCAACAATCAACAACCACAGCAACCACCGAACAGAAGCTAACCTTTCATGACGCCTGGGAGGTAATTAATAACGACTGGGAAGGACGTAAAAAGAAACTTAAAAATCCAAACGCTACTTACTATCAAGGTTTTTCACGCTTTGAATCTTGGCAAAATGACGATAGCGAATTTACCCTTAAATCCTTAGCACATTGGTTAGTTACTAGCAAGTTGAACGGAAAAATGAAGATAAACCATCTCGCCGTGATAAAACGAAATCTAGCCCTCTTTGATGTGCCACAACAAATCACAAACTGGGTAGAAAAGGAAGCTAGTTTAACTGAGGTAAGTAAGCAGAAAACCCGCCTTCCTGATGACAAGGAAATTGAGGAAACTTGGCAGATGCTTCATGAGGCAAAAGTAGCAAACCTAGCCCGTAAATATCACACAGATAAAAACGCAAGAAATCTATATCTGTACGGAATATTGGCTATTTACGGCTTGAGAATTCATGAGGTATTTTCAATAATGAACTGGGATAACCCGGTGATTATTCGCAATGGTGAGTTTATCGCAGTAAATGATGACAGTGATGATGACCCAACAGAAACGATTAAATACCAAGGGAACGACAAGATAATCCCTGCTATTAATGACCCAACTAACACTGAGAAAATCCTAGTAATTGAAAAAGGGAAAACTGGTAAACGTTTAGCGTTACCATTCATGCCTAAAGGTAAGAATTGGTTTGAAACTTTCAACCTAGTTGACAAAACTTTTAACGAGATAAAGCCTCATTACAAGAATTCATCAGCTAAAAACAAGTACGGACAAAACCCATCAAGAAACTTCTGTAAATGGTTAAAAGACCAAGATGTTGAATTCACTGCTCACAAGCTACGCCACGCTTGCAATATCAGAATGCACCAAGCAGGCTTAAACCACCTCGCGATCGCTAATAGCCTCGGTCACACTGTGGCAATGAACCAAAGCACCTACCTACGTTACCAAGGTCAAGAAAGCAAACTAGAAGGCTTACAATCTGCATTAAATGACCTACGAGGTAAACAGAATGAAATAGACACCTTAAAGACTGAAAACGAGCGATTAAAAACAGAGAACGAGCAGTTAAAGTTAGAAGTTCAAAGGCTGAAGTTAGAGAAACAATACCAGAATTAACTAACTGAGACTAGCTGAAACAACTGACGAGAGGGGATGAACCCTCTTTTTTAATGCCACCATGAGATAGCCAATAGTACCTTATATAGCAGAGAACGAATTAGTTAGGACATCCTCATTTTCGGAAAACCTTGCTAGCATAGGCTCTCATCACTGTTTACTGTTTACTGCTATACTTCATCCCGAACCCCTGAGAGTTACTGTTTTAGAGAATACCAGTGACTACTGGAAAGGATACTGGAAGTAACCAAACTTATTTAGTTAGAGCTTGTCAGAAGACGAAATGAGGGTGTAATGTAAAAGTGTAATTACGTAATTACAGTAATTAAGTACAGGTGTAATTTACGTAATTACCAAAAAAAATGGGTTTAAAGCCTCGCTGTTCTACGGCGACTTTGATTGAAAAGAAACTAGAAAGTTAGTACAATAGTTGATCGCGAGTAAAACGAAAATCTACGTGATGAATCGCTCTAGTAGGTCGAAAACCCGGTAAGTAAGAAACAACGGTTAGATTGGGTCTAACGGCAGTATGACTAAACCACTGCAAGCTTTCTTCAGAGCGAGGAGCGTACTAAACTAGCTGAGTGATGGATGTTTGAAAGCATAAAACTAAAAAAAGTAAGCGCAATATATGCGGCTATATGTCAACATATTGAGCGTCTAGAGGCAACTTGACTGTGCCTGCAAGAGGAAAGAGAACTACTTGTGAATCCCCTCCCTTTAGCAACGCGGAGGGAGGGGAGTAGTCAAATAATTACACTTTCGCTAAGGAAGATTTAGATGAACTATAATCCTGTTACCAAAGAGGAAGTCTTCGCAGTTTGTGACGAGCTATGGAGTGAGGGTACTTACCCTTTTTTTACACTGGAATTTTGAACCATCTTTAAAAACACCGATTGAGAAGGGTAAACAAGAATAAATGGCGACAAAGCGAGTTTTGATTATCGACGACGAAGCCGATATTCGAGAAGTAGCTCAACTTGGGTTAGAAATAAGTCATGAGTGGGAAATACTGACAGCAGCTTCTGGACAAGAAGGACTAAAAATAGCCACAGAACAACAGCCCGATGCAATTCTTTTAGATGTCATGATGCCCGACATCGATGGACCGACAACTTGGCAAAAACTACAAGCAAATTCTACTACTAAAGATATTCCTGTAATTTTACTAACTGCGAAAGTCCAAGCCGTAGAACAGCGTCGTTATGCTCAGTTAGGAGTTAAAAGTGTTTTGACTAAACCTTTCGATCCAGTTACAATCGGCGAGGCGATCGCGCAAATTCTCGGATGGTAGCTGAAAATAGTTTTTCACACCGATACAACTAGAAGATCTGGGTTTCACAAGTTTTTCACAAAAAACAGGCATAATGAAGCTAAAAATTACCTGTTGTTAGCTTTGTTTGCGAAAAATTTTTTAATATGTACCAACAAGCCGAGGTCGATGTCAATCGGAGTCAAAACTTAGCTCATCTGCAAAGATTAGCCGATAATGTCTTGGGAATCCTTTATCAATTTCAAATCGATACCAACGGTTTGATGTCTTTTCCCTATGTTTCTGCGGGCTGTCAAGAAATATTGGGATTAGACCCCAAGCTAGTGGAAGAAGATGCCTCATTAATGGTTGATTTAATTATTCCAGAAGACCGAGAGAAATTTAGCGAATCCGTAGCTTACTCGGCTGAAACCTTAGAACCTTGGTACTGGGAAGGAAAAGTGAAGTTGCATTCTGGGGTGGTTAAATGGATTAAAGCCATGTCGCGCCCAGAACGACAACCAACGGGAGAAATTATTTGGGATGGCTGGATACTTGATATTACCGCACAAAAAAGGTCAGAAGCAGCATTACAAGCTTCCAATCAGCGCATTGCGACTATTTTATCAGGAGCAACGGAAGGCTTTTTTGCTTTAAGCGATCGCTGGTGTTTTACTTATGTCAATTCTCAGGCAGAATATCTCTTGGGTAAATCTAGCTGTGAGTTGATTGGAAGAAACATTTGGGAAGTTTATCCTGAAACAGTGGAATCAAAGTTTTATCAACAATATCACTATGCTGTAGCCAATCAAGTCAACGTTACTTTTGAAGAATTCTATCAGCCCCTAAATTCCTGGTTTCAAGTCCGTGCTTATCCTAACGGAGAAGAATTATCTGTATATGTTACTAATATAAATGCTCGCAAAAAGCTAGAAATTTCTTTAGAAGAATTAAACAAATTAAACGAAAAATTAGAGACCAAAGTTGCTGAGAGAACGAAAGAATTATCACAAAAAACCTCAGAACTAGAAGACCTTTGGTCTGCCTTTCCTGACTTGGTGTTTTGCCTGACAGCCGATGGCAAAATTCTTAGCTATCAGGCAGGCAAAGAACAGACTAAAATTTATTTGCAACCCGCAGAATTTTTAGGCAAGAAAATGGTCGAAATCTTGCCTGCTGAAGTAGGAGAAAAAATTCGCCAAGCAATGGAGATGACTTTGCTATGTCAATCTTTAGTTAGAATAGAATATTGCCTAGAAATGGAGACTGGCAAAGAATATTACGAAGGGAGATTGTTGCCCTTTGCGGAAAATCAGATAATGTTAATTGTCCGGAATATCAGCGATCGCCAAGAAGCAGAAAATAAACTCAAGGAAAGTGAAAAGCGTTACCAAACTTTAACTGAAGCTTTACCAATTTGCGTATTTTATACAGATGCTCAAGGAAATTGCCTTTATACGAACGATCGCTGGCAAAAAATTGCTGGCTTGACTCAAGAAGAGGCATTGGGAAAGGGATGGAGTAGCGCCATTCACCCCGAAGATCGAGAACGAGTATCTAGCGAATGGTATCGAGCAGCTTCGCAGAAAAAGCTTTTTAACTCAAAGTATCGCTTTCAAAATCCTGAGGGGAAAGTGAGTTGGGTCATCGGTAATGCTGTCGGTATTGATAACGAAAAGGGAGAAACAATTGGCTATGTCGGAACAATTACCGATATCAGCGATCGCCAAGAAGCAGAAATGAAACTCCAGGAAAGTGAAAAGCGTTACCAAACTTTAACTGAAGCTTCGCCAATTGGCGTATTTTATACAGATGTCCAAGGAAATTGCCTTTATACGAACGATCGCTGGCAAAAAATTGCTGGTTTAACTCAACAAGAAGCACTTGGGGACGGCTGGACTCGGGCGATTCACCCCGAAGATCGAGAACGAGTATACAAGCAATGGTATCAGACGGTCTTAGAGAAAAAGTCTTTTTACAGCGAACATCGCTTTCAACATCCTAACGGTAAAATAACTTGGACGATCGTTCAGGCTTTACCTGTCATCGATGACGAAAGAGAGACAACTGGTTATGTCGGAACAATTACCGATATCAGCGATCGCCAATTAATGGAAACCGCCTTGCGTAGAAGCGAAGAAAGATTTCGTTGTTTAATCCAAGCCACCTCACAAATTATTTGGAATACCGATCCTAATGGTCAAATCAATAGCGAACAAGCCAGTTTGTGCGCTTTTACCGGACAAACTTACGACCAAGTTGCAGGTTGGAGTTGGCTAAGTATCATTCACCCAGAAGATCGCGAACGTACTGCTGCTGAGTGGGAGAAAGCAATTGCGAATAAGAGTTTATATCAGATCGAACATCGCTTGCGGCGTTATGACAGCCAATACCGCTACATGAGCGGTCGCGCCGTACCCGTACTCAATGAAAATGGTAGCATTCGCGAATGGATTGGCTCTCATACCGATATCAGCGATCGCAAAGCGGCGGAAACAGCCCTGCAAAAAATCACCCACGATCTACAAGAAGCACAAAAACTCGCCCATATTGGTAACTGGGATTTTAACGTTACCAGTGGCGAAATTTCCTGGTCAGAAGAAGTTTTCCAGATCTACGGATTCGATCGCCAAACACAAACTCCCACCTTAAGCGAACATTTACAGCAATATCATCCTGAAGACCGAGAAACATTTCAAGGAATTCTGGCAGAGGCGATCGCCGACGGAAAACCTTACGACCTCGAACTGCGTATTTTTCACCCGAATGGTTCGCTTCGATATATCCATGTTAAAGGAGAACCAGTTAAGAACGAAAAAGGTAAAGTCGCGCGCTTATTTGGTACAGTGATGGACATTACTGACCGGAAATTGGTTGAAATTCAAGTACAAGAAAAAGCCAGAGATTTAGAAAAAACGCTGCGCGAATTAAGAGCCACCCAAGCTCAACTAATTCAAACCGAAAAAATGTCCAGTTTAGGTCAACTGGTAGCTGGAGTCGCTCACGAAATCAATAATCCAGTTAACTTTATTTATGGTAATCTCGCCCACGCCACTGAATATTGCCAAGATTTGCTTAGTGTAATTGAATTATATCGACAACACTATCCCCATCCAGTTCTCGAAATACAAAACAAACTCGAAGCAGTAGATTTTGAATTTTTGCTAACCGACTTACCTCAGTTACTCAATTCGATGGAAGTGGGTGCTAGAAGAATTAAAGAAATTGTTGCTTCCTTACGCAACTTCTCTCGCCTCAACGAAGCCGAGTTCAAAACTGTTAATATTCACGAAGGAATAGACAGTACCTTGATGATTCTGCAAAACCGAATCAAGGCAAAACCCGATCGCCCCCAAATTGAGCTCGTCAAAAACTACGGCAATCTACCCCTAGTAGAATGTTATCCAGGGCAGCTAAATCAAGTCTTGATGAATATTTTAGTTAATGCCCTCGATGTCTTAGACGATCGCGATCGATCGCGTACTTATCAAGAAATCGAGCAAAATCCTAGCTCCATCTGGATAACTACTACCCTTATCGAACCTAAAACTGCGCGCATTAGTATTAAAGATAACGGTTTTGGCATCCCCGAAAATGTCAAAAATCGTATTTTCGATCCCTTTTTTACTACTAAGTCAGTAGGGAAAGGTACAGGCTTGGGAATGTCGATCAGCTATCAAATTATTACCGAAAAACATCAAGGTCGGATTGAATGTATTTCTGAACTCGGTCAAGGTGCAGAGTTTATTATCGAGATTCCCCTACGACAAAAGGCATAGTCTGATTAAGCTAAATAACGATTCTGGCGGCAAAAAAGATCTTCAAAAACCTTCTCAAGGAAGACGATTGATTACCGCAAGATTTCTTAGCCTTTCAAAGGTAGTCAACTTTCGAGTTGTTCTACTTGCAGTTAAGCAACGGAGTTTTAATAATCGTAGATAGAGACGTTTTACACAACGTCTCTAGTCAGAGCGAGCGTCGATCTTACCTAATTAAGAGCCGAGATTACTTCTTTCTTGAATCCGAGAAAGATAAACAAAACTATCAACTGGCGATCGCGGTTTAGGTAATTCTTCATTGGGCCACAAAGGTAGGTCAATGCAAGGACAACTCAGGGGCTGCACACCTGTATTCCTCACTGGTACGGGCATTTCACAGCGAGCGCAGGAATTGATCTCCCATGCAGACGTGAGCAACTCACTAATAGTTTGTTCCGTACCTTCCAAGTAACAATCGCCACTTTCGGGAGACAGAAGATACTGCCATAATTCCTCAAATTTATGCGAGTAGCGATCGCCAATAATTACTGGTTCTGGTAAAACAGATTTACGACCATTATCAACTAAAGCTTTCTTACCTAACTGAAACCAATAGGCAAGATATTGTTTGACTTGTTCCTTGGTTGCCATAATTAATTCTCATTCCGAAAAAATTCTCTTCTTACCTTTCTATGCTACTTACCGAGCGATCCCGACAAATCTTCACCGAGTTGGAAATTTTACGAGCGAGTTGGTGGTTGAGTAGGTAGGGGTCTTCCTAAACTACTGAGATTGAGAACCATACCTCCTGTTACCAAATATACTGACTCTGCCCTGACTCCTAATTCTCTCACCAATCTTCCCAGGCGATCGCGAAATTTCCTTCCGGAAGCATAAGCAGGAACTACCCCCCAACCTGTCTCTTCTGCCACAAAAATTATTGTCCCTGCCCCCGTTTCTAAACTGGCAAATAAATCTAAATAAGTCTTTTCCCAGGTGGAATCCTCCTCAGATAACAAATTTGCTACCCAAGTGCCTAAAGAGTCCACCAACAGGCAGCTAGATGGCTCAGAAGCGCGAATTGTTGCTGTTAGTTCTCTGGGTATTTCTAAAATTTGCCAATCAGCAGGTCGTCGTTGGCAATGCTGAGCAATTCTCTCATGCCACTCGCGATCGCCTGGGTCAATTTCAGCAGTAGCAACATAAGTTACAGTTTTACCAGTTTGGATAGCTAAGTATTCTGCCCACTCACTTTTACCCGATCGCGCCGGTCCGGTGACTAAGATCGCGTCCATTTCAACAGTTATTGTTAAGTGAACTTAATCGTAACCGATCGAGCAAATTTACTCTCAGACTATGCTCCAATACAACCCGCGCTTAACTCGCCATCCGCTAAACTTGGGTTTGACGGAGCGATCGGCATTGTCAACCGGAAGCTCGTCTTAGTCGATACTGGATGCAATGGATGTATAGGATTCTTCTTACTCGATGTAGCTCAACCCATAACGAGCGCAGAGGCTTTCCAGCTTGGCTCGAAGGGAAAAAATTCGGACTTGAACGAAGTTCTGATTGTTGGGTTTGCCCATGTTGGTATTTTGCTTCAATATTGGGTTATAGCCCACAACAATCGTCCCCATCTTTTTACTTTTGGCGATCGTTCAGCTTCAGTCGAACAGTTTAGCTCAGCAACATGGGAGCGCCCCGCTAGATACACATGACTCTAGTGAACTCTCTAATCTATTGTCAACTAAAGTTGGAGGCGGCGTTTCCTGGACCGCGCTTGTTTTCAACTAGAGCAGGAGAGGAAACGCCGTAAATACAGATGGAACCTGAATTGGAACAAAAACAGACCACTGACGAGAAGTTAACACCACAACTCCCTGCCACAAATACCCAGGGAGATTCTAACACTGAGAGCGCCAATCTAGAATTATCTTTTTCAATTACTTCAACTTCAACAACCGTTAATAAGTCTTTTGGTAAAACTCCGTCTTTACCAAAACTGAAAGCTGCCAAAATCAGCTCTCACCGTCACGATGCTAATCCATCTTTAGCCGTAAACTTATTACACGAGATTGAAGCAACTGTTACAGGTTGGCAAGAAGATTTGCAACTGACAGTCCGCAAAATTCAAGATATTTATTTAGAAGGACCGATCGTCGATGGTTGGTTAGAATCTCATCCGCGCAAACCCGATGAGGGTGGGGCTGAAGTTCGCAAAGCCAGTAGCGATCGCCTAATGGATTATGTCGAGGAATTAAGTAATGATGGTGTTGCCTACCAAAGCCCCCGTGCTGGCTATCGACTTTGCGGCTTAGATGAAAATGGTAAAGTATGGTCGCGTCCTTGTCCGCCCGAACAAGTGCCGAATGTCAGTGTCGCGATCGCTCGTTACCAAAAACTCCGTCAGTTGTTACTGCACAAGCATAATCTGGAAACTCGTCTTAATGAGTTAGCCGAAACCTTAGTTATTCTGCACAGTTCAATTAAAGAATGACAAATTTACCAATTTCTGCTGTAATTTGCACTCACAATCGAGAAGAATATCTCGGTGCAGCCATAGACAGCTTGTTAGAGCAAGATTTTGCCGAATATGAAGTAATAGTGGTAGATAATGCTTCGAGCGATCGCACTCGCGAAGTCGTTGAAGCTCGTTTGTCTAACCCCAAGCTAAAATACGTCTATGAATCAGTTACCGGGCTTTCTGTGGCTCGCAACACCGGAGCCAAAGAATCTTCCGGAGAAATTATTGCTTACCTTGACGACGACGCAGTTGCCAGTAAAACTTGGTTAAGCGCTTTAATTGCCGGATATCAGCAACAAGAAAAACTGGCGATCGCTGGCGGCAAAGTCACTTTAATTTTGCCACCCAAAGCAACTTATCCCCAATGGCTTTCCACTGAACTTGCTAGCTGTTTGGGAGCTTACGATTTAGGAAAGGAAGTAGTCTACATCACTAATCCCAGCTTAACTCCCAGAGGTTTAAATTACTCAATTCGGCGCAGTTTTCTCGAACAAGTAGGCGGTTTTGATGTTAATCTTGGTCGCGTCGGGAAAAATTTACTCTCCAATGAAGAAGTTTATATGACAGAACTAGCACTCAAGCGAGGTTGGCAAGTCGCTTATTTACCAAAAGCACTAGTAGCACATAATGTCGCCCCAGAAAGGTTACAACCAAGTTGGTTTTTCCGTCGCGGTTGGTGGCAAGGTGTTAGTGAATGTTATCGCCAACAACTAGCAGGTCGTCAAGATCCCACTCAACTAGTCGAAGGCACAGAACGTATAGTTCGCGGTCTTTACAAATCATTAAAATATCTTGGCGATCCCGCTTTACGCTTTGATAATCTCGTCTACGCCTATGGTCAAATTGGCTACTTAAAAACTGCACTTCAAGGATTATTTTCTCCAGCAAAACCCAAAAAATAATCTCCTCCTTTAGCGACCAGAGATAATGCCAAGATCGAGAAATGCAGTTAAGCTTATACTGAGGCGTTGTCTAGCCAAACAACTAACCTGTTTGAAACTAACTTCAAAACACTTAACCACTCACAGTTTCACCTCGGATGATTTCTACGCCTAAAATCCCCGTATCAGTGCTAATTCCTGCTAAAAACGAGGAATTCAATTTACCCACTTGTCTAGCAAGTGTCGCTAGAGCCGATGAAATTTTTGTCGTTGACTCCCAAAGTAGCGATCGCTCTTGTGAAATTGCTGCTAATCACGGTGCAAAAGTCGTTCAATTTCACTTTAACGGTCGTTGGCCCAAAAAGAAAAACTGGGCGTTGGATAATCTTCCTTTTCGCAATGAATGGGTATTAATCGTTGATTGCGACGAACGTATTCCCCCCCAACTCTGGGACGAAATTGCTACAGCGATCGCCAATCCTGAATATAATGGTTACTACCTCAACCGCAAAGTATTTTTCCTTGGTAAATGGATTCGTTTTGGCGGTAAATATCCTGACTGGAATTTACGTTTATTCAAGCATAAATGCGGTCGTTACGAAAATCTTAATACCGAAGAAATTCGGAACACAGGTGATAACGAAGTTCACGAACACGTTATTTTACAAGGTAAGGTAGGATATCTCAAAGAAGATATGCTCCACGAAGATTTTCGCGATATTTACGAATGGCTAGCACGACATAATCGTTATTCAAACTGGGAAGCAAGAGTTTACTACAATTTACTTGCTGGTAAAAGCGAAGATGGGACAATCGGTGCTAATCTTTTTGGCGATGCAGTTCAACGCAAACGCTTTCTGAAAAAAATCTGGGTAAGGCTTCCATTTAAACCCATATTACGGTTTATTTTATTTTATTTTATTCGTCTCGGATTTTTAGATGGTCGCGCCGGATACATTTATGCTCGCTTACTCAGTCAATACGAATATCAAATTGGGGTCAAACTTTACGAATTGCGACAGTTTGGTGGCAAATTAAATGTTGCTAAAAATCAATCTCTAGAAACATCTCAACCTGTCGTCCAACCAGCTAATTTAATCCAAGATGAATCTAAAATCTGAGCAAAACTCTGAAGAAATTTTAAGCTGGAATGCTCTACCCTTGGTAGATTTAAGCAAATACAATCAAGCAGGTTACAGTCGTGGAAAATCAGCTTGGTTTGTCTTACTTTGGTGGTTAGTCCAAGCAATTACTTTTCCCCTAACTATTCATAACTTTAACAGCCTTCGTTGTGGGCTGTTACGCTTATTTGGAGCGAAAATTGGCAAGGGTGTGGTAATTCGCCCCACAGCACGTTTTACTTATCCTTGGAAAGTCGAAATTGGCGATTATAGTTGGATTGGTGACGATGTAGTTTTCTACAGTTTAGATAAAATTAAAGTAGGCTCTCACAGTGTCATTTCCCAAAAGTCTTATCTTTGTACTGGAAGCCACGATTTTCAAGATCCCACTTTTAAATTAATTACCCAACCGATTATTATTGGTAATGGAGTTTGGGTAGCTACTGATTGCTTTGTTGCTCCCGGAGTTAAAATTGGTTCTAATGCTGTAATTGGTGCCAGGAGCAGCGTTTTTAAAGATATTCCTCCTCAACAAGTAGCCTGGGGTAGTCCCTGCAAATCTCACTATTTAAGAAAGATAAACCCTCAATCTTAGTTTGATAAACTTTATTCATTCATATTTCGGTAAGTGGCTACTGCTGAAGGAGAAATTCGATTTAGATAACGGAAAATCCAATACTTCAAAACTGTATCTAATATCACTGGAAAAGTAGCAATAAATAAGTAGTTAAATTCCCGACTTTCTGGTAGCCCAAAGTGTAACGAAACTCCTTCTAAAATAATTTCCCAGCCATGAGGAGAGTGGTAGCCGACAAAGATATCGGTAAACAAAATAATCAGAAATGCCTTCGCTGAATCACTCAAACCATAAATAATTTCATCTAAAAAAGATTTCAAGACTAAAATTTCTCGCTTACTGATATAAATTACCCAACCAAAAGCAACTAGCGAACATAAATCAGCAAAGACATTTTCGATCGCATCAGAACCGCGATAACGATAATGGTCGGCAATTTCTACCGCTTTTTCTCTTACTTTTTCTTCTATTTCTTCGGGTGTTATATCTGGTAAGACACCAATAATTTTTTTGAATTCGAGATTTTCTTTATAAAGATGTAACTCGGTAAAAGCTTCTTCTTCATAATCGCGATTAAGAAAGATTATTTGTTGGTTTTCTTCTACCCAAATTCGGTCTACAATTGGACTAATAACAAAGGTTTTAGAAATTTGGTGAGTTAAAAGCGGGACAATAATCAGAATTAGCAAAAATTTAATTGAAATTGCTGTTTTGCTGCGCGACTTGCGAAACTTTTTAACTACCTCTTCTTCAGCGTCAGCAGATTTGGGATCGATTTCCTGCTTAATCCGACGAAATGTTCTTAAAATTGAGCGAGGTAAAACTCCAGTTTTGTCGGAAACTGTAGAAACATTCGGACTTGTTTCATGATTAACTAAAGCTGGGTTTGATTTCTCCGTAGTGATGACTTTTTCTTGTCGTCCGTTGCGAGCGGATCTAATTATTTCTTGAGGGGGTTTACTATCTCTTTTCTGGGGAACTTGAACTAGAGCAACGGCAGTTGAGCGTTTGGCGGGAAAACTCTCATATTGAGAAATTACTTCATCGATAAAATTAAGTTTTTCGATAGTAATTGCTTGTTTTTCATCAAAGAATTCTGCTCGCTCTTGAGGATAGTCATTTTGAGTTTCTGAAAGCCGGAAAAACGAGCGACTGATCTTAAATTCTGTTAATCTAATTTTGGCTTGTTTGAGACATTTTTGCACTTCAGCTTGTAAATCTAAAATCGCACTTTCGCGGTAGTCGCAATATTCCGCAGAAACGTGATGACCGTGAAAATGTTCTTCTTCGATCGCTTTAATCATCAAAACTGCACGATAAGCCTGATCTAAGGCTCTTTCTGGAGTATCCTCGAACCACTTTCTAGCATTACGGATGACGCTCTTGAGTTTCATTGAAACGTAGCTGACAAACAATAAATACAATCGGTTTAGGCAAGCTTATAGATTTAAACCTTTTTCAGGACAAAGTTCCGCTTTTGTCGGATCTATAATGCGAGTCTGTATGTGGTATAGTATCAGATTAACTAAGGAAACGGCTGTGCTAATTTTGTCTATTTGGATTAGTGGGACGACTCGCAGTGGTAAGACGACTCGCTTAGTTAGGGAGTTTCAAAAGTGGGTAAGCAACCAACGCAGTCGCTATCAAGGAGTTGCTCGCTCTGCTCAACAGCTTGCACCAGCAATTTTAGTCCTTGCTGCTAATGATGACAATCGCCGGGAGTTGGCGGATAAGTTAGCGGCGGCGGTGGAGGGAAGTTATCCGGTAATCTCGAAAACTCCTTTGGGTTTTATTTCCGATGAGGTAATGTTGTTTTTACCTTTGTTATTTGAGCGGTTGCAGGTGAAGGCGCAGTTTCCGCTAAGGTTGCGCCCGGAAACTGAGCAAGAGTTGGCGACTCGTTTGTGGCGTGAGGAGTTGGATGAGCTAGATTTACCGTTGACGGGAGTTAGTGAGTATCGTTTGATTCGGCGTACTTTGGATTTGTTACAGTTGGCTGGTGCTAGCGATACTCCGGCTGAGGATATTCCCGCGATCGCTACACAGGGTTTTTCGGGACAAGAATGGGAAACTGGGTTGGTGTCTAATCCTTTGTTTGCGGGGGAAGATGCTGGTTTGTGGCAAAAAATGGCGGGGTTGCTGTTGGAGTGGCGCAGGTGGTGTTTGCAGAGGGGTTTGCTGAGTTATGGTATTATTTATGAGCTTTATTGCCAGCATTTGTTAGCGGAACCGAGATATCAAAAGCATTTGCGACGTCGGTATCAGGCGATTTTTGCTGATGATGTGGATGATTATCCGGCGATCGCGCGTGAGTTGTTTGAGTTTTTATTGGATCAAGGTAGTTTCGGGGTGTTTACTTTTAACCCCAATGGTAAAGTTCGTTTGGGTTTGAATGCCGATCCTGATTATCTGGAGGGTTTGGCTTCTCGCTGTGAAATGGAGATGTTACCTTTACTGGATAATAGTTTGGCTCCTCGGTTGTCGGATTTGGTGTTAAATTTAGTTACCGAGCAAGGTTGGTTTGTCAATTTACCGGGTTCGATTCAGTCGATTCAAGAAATATCTCGCGCTAGTTTACTGAAAAAAACTGCCCAGGTAATTATTAAAGCTGTTCGCAGTGGTGAGGTAAAGCCGGAAGAAATTGCGGTGATTGCACCGGGTTTGGATGCGATCGCGCGTTATACTTTGATCGAACTTCTCTCTCAAGAGAATATCCCCGTTGAGCCTCTCAATGAACAACGAGCTTTATCGAGTTCGCCTTTAGTGCGATCGCTACTCACTCTCTTGGCTTTAGTTTATCCTGGTTTGGGTCGCTTTGTTGACCGGGATGGAGTCGCGGAAATGTTGGTAGTATTAAGCGATCGCGAAATCGATCCGGTTCGTGCTGGTTTGTTGGCAGATTACTGTTATGCTACTGATATTAGCCAGCCTAGTTTACTTGCTGTCGAATCTTTTCCCAGATGGGATCGTTTAGGACATCAAGCAACTACCGCTTATCGAGAAATTGTCCAGTGGATCGAGAAAACGCGATCGCCAGAATCTCAAAGCGCAATTTCTGTCTTAGATCGAGCTATTAAACGGTTTTTACTCGATACTAATTTACCATTAGCTCAATTAGCCGCACTGCGAGAATTAATCGAAACTGCTCAACATTATTGGCAAGTAGACCGTCGTTTGCGGCAAAATGAAACTACTGAGCGCAACGCGATCGATACAGTGGCTCAGTTTATTACTTTACTGCGTAAAGGTACGATTTCGGCAAATCCTCATCCTTTTCGTCCTTTTGGCACAAATACCAGAAATGCCGTTACTTTAGCAACTATTTTCCAGTATCGCTCCTCGCGCCGCTCTCATCGCTGGCATTTTTGGCTCGATGCTGCGTCTCCCTTGTGGAATCGAGGCGGGGCTGCTACTTTGTTTGGTGCAGAGCTATTTCTCAAAAATTGTCCGGGACGACCTGTAACTCCAGAAGATATAATCGAAGCGGATCGTCAGCGTTTGGAACGAATTTTACACGATTTACTGGGCAGAGTTACCGAAAGAGTTTACTTGTGTCACAGTGACTTAGCTGTTAACGGTACCGAACAAACTGGACCCTTGTTAAGTTTAGTTCATGCTTCCTTACCTGTAGTTACCGAAAAGGCGATCGTGAGATGATGGGATTGGTGATTGGGGATTGGGGATTGGGGTTTTCAGTTACCAGTTATCAGTTACCAGTGAACAGTTGGGATTAGATTGTTAATGGGAGAGATTAAAGAAGGTGGAATTAGAATAACTGGGGATTTGAGGGTAAACTGTTCACTGATAACTGTTCACTGTTCACTGATAACTGTTCACTGATAACTATCAACTTAATCAATTCTTCACAGAAGATTCCCCTAGTTATCAAGAAAAAATTCTATAATGCAAATAATCCCTCGTTAGTTAGGAAAAAATTATTCAATTGAGATCGAACTCTTCGGATATAAACTGAAACCGCGCTAGTAATCATTTTCCTTATCACAAAAGAAAATTTAGGAGAATAGCAGATGAATACTCTCGAAAATTTTTACTTGAATGATGGCATTTATTTCCTCGAAAAACAGCAAGATACTGCTGGTAAAATTGGTAAGGAAAAGTGGGATGAAATTGCTTCAGGATGGGTAAAAACAGGTTACGGCGCTCAACAACCAGGAGGGATTTGGGTAGAGTTTCCCATCGGGCGACACTTTGATACTATTCTTGATATTGGTTGCGGCTATGGAAGACACGCAATTTATCTTGCTCAAACCAAAGAAATGACCTGTAATAACTATTATGGGATTGATATTTCGGAGAATATGTTACGGCGTTTGTTGCATTGCAAAGAAGAATTAAATTTCTTTCCCGATGCGAAAATGAATATCATTTGTATGCCTTGTCGCGAACTTCCTTTAGCTGATAATTCAGTAGATTTTGTCATGTCTAGTAGCGTGTTTATGCACTTATCAGCAGCCGATGTCAAAACTATTATGTCGGAAATTTACCGAGTTATTAAGCCAGGAGGTATTTTTATATTTAATGATTCTTTTCATAACAAAAAATCTCCCACTCATGTCTTAGATAATCTGGTTAAAAGCCTTCCTTTGTTAAAAGAAAAAACTCGTAAAAGTAATCAGTATTCCTACCAAGAAATAGACAAATTAATCAAGAATTCTGAGTTGCCGAATAAGTGTGGAAGTTACACAATTGTTCCCAATCATTACGAAGCCGTACCAGGTAAACTACACAAATATATTCCTTTGGGCAAAAAAATTGACCATGCGTTAATTAAATCAGCTTCACCTCAATTGACGAAAGATGTATTGGCGGCTAGTTATACGGTTTACAGTGATAATTTTAAGTAGGATTTGGTAACTAATTTGCAGTAATTATTCACTCAAGCTTCATTTTAGGGTTGTCTTGAAAGTAAGTTGCGATCGCGCTAATTTCAATTGATTTTAGTTAGGAGTAAAAAAAAGGCGATCGCCAAATATTTTTTCTCTTCTTAAGCTATCAAATACTATCTTTTCCTGGTAAAAAATTAGCATCAAAAACTTGCATTAATGTGTAAGGAGATACTTCGGGAAATGTTTCTTTTGGTAGTTCAGTTTCCGCCGTAGCTTGAGCAATTGCATCAGCATAACATTGAGAAAATACTGTTTCCAAATAAGCCTTTAGTGAAGGAGAATCTTGCAAAGATTCGCGAATGCGTCGCCGATGTTCGACAATACTACCTTTCCAGCTACTACTTCTTAATTCTGGCTGATATTGCCACTTCAGGAAATGAGTTAAAACCACAATTAAGTTACTTTTTAAACTCCGGCGTTCTCTCTTTCCCATGTCTTCAATTTCATCGATTAAATTGTCCCAATCGATAGCTGAATAATCTTGATTGCGTAATTTTTCGAGAGTGGTTTCAATCCATTTTAGATAATCTATTTCGTAAAGTTGTCGTAGTTGAGTTTCTAGTTTTTTAGTCATCTTGGGACTTGTAATATTGCCAATTTAATTTATAATTTTAGCCAGCCAAATAGCTGTCCTAATGTTAACTGAAAGTTAGTAACAAAATCTGGAATAGGTAAATCGTCTGATTCAGCTTCAAAAATTTCCGGTTGGTTTCCGGGAGGGTATACTAAGAGCGATCGCGTTTCTGGATCGATCAGCCAACCTAAGTGACTACCGTGGCTCAAACAGTGTAAAATCTTCCCAGTAACTTTTGTTTGGCTTCGATCTGGAGATAAAATTTCAATAACCCAATCGGGTGCAAACTGAAAAACATTCGCTACATAGCCATTTTCGTCTTTAGGAATTCGATCCCATCTAAACACGCTAACATCGGGGACGATCGAATATCCAGCGAAAGTACAAGTTAATTCAGGAAAAGCTAAGGCAATTCTAGAATTTTCGGCTACCTTATTAATAGTAGTTACTAATTGACTTCGTAACATACTATGTTTTCCTTGCGGCATTGGTTTCTGGATAATTTTACCATTGATGTATTCGCTAGCGGGCTTAGTTTCCGGTAATTTGAGAAACTCCGCTAAAGTTAGGGTTTTTGAGGGAGATGTAACCATCGGTAAGAGACTCCAACTTACTCATAACTATATATTAATTGGTCGAAATTAAACTGATCCTAAGTTGCACTTAAATATAGTAGGGGTATAGAGACTAAAATATTTAATTCAATGAAATATCTAGATACAACTTCTTTTTCATTTAAGGTTACTTTATCCTGATTCATTTAAGGTTACGTCATCCTGAGCGAAGCGAAGGATGACATTTTTGCACATTACCGTCTTCTAATACCGTTTTCATAAATAAATGCTACATATACAAGCGAATAAATCTAGCTTTTGCATAGAGAAAACTAGCCCGCGCGGATTTCTTAACGAGTTAATCCGCACAGGCTGATGTATCCCCTAAAATTATTTTTCAAGGGCGAAATAAGGTAATTTAAGCTTCATCCAAAGCAACAATTCCGGGTAATTCCTTCCCTTCAAGTAACTCTAAGGAAGCACCACCACCAGTAGAAATGTGACTCATTTGTTCTGCGACACCAACTTTTTCCACCGCAGCCACAGAATCACCACCACCGATAATTGTAGTTGCACCTTTTTTGGTAAGATCGGCAAGAGTGCGCGCGATCGCTTCAGTCCCCACAGCAAATTTATCGAACTCGAATACCCCCATCGGACCATTCCAAATTACTGTCTTACAATCAGACAAAGCATCGCTAAAAGTCTTCACTGAGTCGGGACCAATATCTAAACCCATCCAACCATCAGGAATATTTTCCGCACTCACAGTTTGCGAGTCAGCATCCGGTTTAAAATCGTTAGCGACTACCACATCTGTAGGAAGCAACAACTCGACACCTTTTTCCTTTGCTTTTGCTTCCAAAGTCTTCGCCAAATCTAGCTTATCTTCTTCCACCAACGACTTACCGACACTCAAACCACGAGCTTTATAAAAAGTAAAAATCATTCCACCGCCGATCAAAAGTTTGTCACATTTATCCAACAAAGTTTCGATCACGCCAATTTTACTAGAAACTTTAGAACCGCCGATAATTGCTGCTAAAGGACGCTGAGGTTCTTCAATCGCACCTTTGAGATACTCAAGTTCCTTCTCAATTAAATATCCTCCCACAGACGGGCTAAGATATTTAGTAACTCCTTCGGTAGAAGCATGAGCGCGGTGAGCAGTACCGAAAGCATCATTAACGTAAACATCAGCATTAGCTGCTAACTGTTTAGCGAATTCGGGGTCGTTTTTCTCCTCTTCCGCGTGGAAACGAAGATTTTCCAACAAAGCTACCTGACCATTTTCTAGTGCCGTAATTTGACGCGCAACTGAGTCTCCCACGCAGTCATCGCACATAGTTACTTCTTGTCCTAGTAACTCCGAAAGCCGCTTGGCGACAGGAGTTAAGCGAAGATTTTCTTTAACCTGTCCCTTGGGACGACCCATGTGGCTGCACAAAATTACCTTAGCACCTTTCTTAATTAAATCTTGAATAGTTGGCAGTGCTGCCCGAATCCGGGTATCGTCAGTAATAGTGCCATTATCATCCAACGGTACGTTAAAATCGGCTCGTACTAAAACTCGCTTTCCGGCTAAATCAGCTTCAGATAAATTTGCTACAGTTTTTTTGGACACAGTGATTACCTCTGATTGCTTTTATTTCTAATCAACTTTCAGTTGCGAGCGATTAGGCAAAGCCTAGCGCTGCTAGCAGCGATCGCTCTCTTGCCGATTGTACCGGAGTGAGTGTACCAGCAGGTGTGTAAGTATGTTTAAAACTGTTCTTTTTCCCATTGACCAAAGCCGAGAAGCCCGCGAAGCGGTAGAAGTTGTTATCGATATCGTGCAAAAATACGATAGTCGTTTAATCTTGTTATCGGTAGTCGAAAAACCTCCCGGAGAGGAAGAGTCTCAGCCGTCTGGGGCGATGAGTTCTGTCAATGCAGTAGCAGAATTGCTCAAAAATGCTCAACAATTGTTTTCCAGCAAAGGTATTGAAGCGGAAATCATCGAACGCGAGGGTATGCCTGCTTTTATGATTTGCGATGTGGCTGACGAAATTGATGCCGGTTTAATCATTATGGGCTGTCGCGGTATGGGCTTGAGTGAAGAAGGTGCGGCGGAAAGTGTTACTAACCGCGTGATTAACCTTTCTCCTTGTCCGGTTTTGATTGTTCCTTAGTGTGGGACTGGGAAACTGGGGACTGGGAAACTGGGGACTGGGGACTGGGGACTGGGAAACTGGGGACTGGGGACTGGGGACTGGGGACTGGGGACTGGGGACTGGGGACTGGGATAACGAAGAGTTAAAGTATAAATTAATCACTGTTTATTGGTAACTGTTCGCGGATAACTCAACCCAATCCTTAATTACCAATCCCCAATTCCCAATCACCAATCCCTAATTTCCAGTGAACAGTGACCAATGAGCATTTACCAGTTTACCCTTGAATTCCCATTCTAATTTCACCTTCTTTATCGAAAATCTTGGGTTTCAAGCCCCGTCCTTTAGC